>JAFMSA010000774.1 GCA_017353855.1 Alphaproteobacteria bacterium | reverse complement strand
CGAGACCGGTTTCTTCGAGGAGCTCGCGCGCCGCCGCTGCGGCGGGATCCTCGCCCGGTTCTGCCACGCCTTTGGGAATATCCCAGCGCGGCGAGCGCGTGGCATGACCGAGCAGGACGCGGTCCCGGTCGGTAACGATCACGCCGCAGCTGGTCTGTCGCGAGCTCACGGCAGGCTGACCCCGCTCGAGACGCCGCCGTAGAAGACCGGCCGTTTGTCATTGTCGGAGGCCGCCCCGCTATCGGCGCACCCCGCGGCCAGCAGCGTCAGCACCAGCATCACGCCGGAAAGCCAGAGCCTCGTTCCCATTGCTTGTCTTACCCGATTGTTGTCATCGACGGCGGTGTTCCCGCTACTATGCCATGGAACGGAATTCAAAAGGGCAATGGAAATGCGTTCATATCGGGCGCTCAACATCGGGCGCCGCGGCGCCGTCGCTGCCAACCACCCGCTCGCCGCGCAGGCCGGCCTCCTGGCGTTGCGCGCCGGCGGCAACGCGGTCGATTCTGCGGTGGCGACTGCGATAGCGCTCAGTGTCGTCGAACCGATGATGTCGGGCCTCGGCGGCGACGGTTTTTACCACGTGTACGATAGGGCGAGCGGCCGCGCGGTCGTGTTCAACGGCACCGGCCCTGCTCCGGTCGCGGCCTCGCCCGAGCGGTACGCACGCGGCATTCCGCGGATCGGTCCGCTCTCGGTTTCAGTCCCCGGAACGCTCGCGGGCCTGGATGCGATGCACAAGAGCTTTGGCCGCCTGCCCTGGCGAGATCTCTTCACCGAAGCAATCGCGTTAGCCGGCGACGGCTTTGGCGCGACGCGAAGCTATCGCCATTTCGCCGAGGAGTATCGCGCCACGCTCGCCGCCGATCCTAAAAGCGCGGCGATTTTCCTGGCGGGCGGCTCGCCGCCGGGGCTCGGCACCCCGATCGTGCAGCCCGACCTCGCCCGCACGCTTGAAGAGATCGCATCGGACGGCGCGGAATCTTTCTACCGAGGCCGACTGGCGCGACGGCTCGCGGCGGGGCTGGAAGCTGCCGGGAGCCTCGTATCCGCCACCGATCTTGCAGGCTTCGAGGCCGAACGACAGGAGCCCGTCGCCATCGACTACCGCGGCCATACAGTGCTCGAAGCGCCGCCTAATTCGACCGGCTTTGTATTGCTCGAGGAATTGAAAATCATTGAACATTTCGATCTCGCGCGAATGGGCCTCCTGTCGGCCGATGCCGTCCATGTCATGGTCGAAGCGAAGAAACTGGCCTTTGCCGATCGAGAGCGCTGGGCCGCCGATCCCCGCTCGATAGAGGCGCCACTCGCCGAGCTGCTGTCCGCAGATTATGCCGCGCGGCTCGCGCGGCGCATCGACATGCGCCGCGCCGCCCCGACCCGCAGCCTTGCCGCTGCGGCGGGAGACACGACCTATTTCTGCACCGCCGACGGTGAAGGCAATGCCGTTTCCGGCGTGCAGAGCATCAACAGCGGCTTCGGGTCGGGCGTCATTGCGGGCGACACCGGCATCCTGCTCAACAATCGGATGAGCTACTGGCATCTCGACCCGGGCCACCCCAACCGGCTCAAGCCCGGGCGGCGGGTCAGACACACGATGAACCCGCCGTTGGTTCTGAAAGACGGGGCGCCGTGGTGCGCCTTCGGCACGCCCGGCGCCGACAACCAGGTGCAGATTAATCTGCAGGTGCTGACCGCAATGATCGATTTCGGGCTCGACCCGCAGCAGGCCGCCGAGATGCCGCGCTGGACCTCGAATGTCCCGGGCGAGTACGCCAACTGGCCGCATCTGGGCGAGGACGCGCTGACGATCGAGCAACGCTTTGCGGAGGCGGTGCGCAGTGACCTACACCAGCGAGGTCATCCGGTGCGCACCGTCGGCGACCTCGAAGGCCCTTGCAGCGTCGAGATAATCCGCCGCGATGCAGCGACCGGCATGCTGCTGGCCGGCTCCGACCCGCGCCGCGACGGCTGGGCCTTGGCGTGGTAGCTGGGATGCTCCCCCAACGCGGTACTCAACCCACCGCGCCCCGACGGGCAAGCCCCGCCGCGAAGCTCGCCGAGGACCGACCGCGCTCGCCCCGGCGCCCCGAGATCCGCACCATTCAGCCCTGAACGCCTTCCCATCGCCCGACCCCTCTTCCAGAGGCTGGGCGCGGCCGGTCAGCTCCGGCGATGCCGGGGTACGACGCCGTCCCCATGCTCCCGAATAGACCGGAGGGGCACGAGTTGGATGGATGGCTGGGGCACGGCGAGCCCCGCCCGGCCTCCCTCCAATCCCACGACGCGACGAGGCAGATTGCTCCAAATGCGCGGGTCCGAGGTATACCCGGTGTACCCTCGGGCTCGCCTCGTCTATCCTTTGCCACATGAGAACTGGTATGCCGGCGGCCCTGCGTGAATAAAGCGCGGCTTCACGGTCGAGCGGGGTTGAACTGGGGATCACAATGAAAATTCGCGAGGTCGAGGCGTTTCAGGTGCAATGGGCGCCGGAGGACA
>JAFMSA010000183.1 GCA_017353855.1 Alphaproteobacteria bacterium | reverse complement strand
CGGCGGGCGGCACAGCCGGCCTCGCGGGCGGCACCGGCGGCCTGCCGACGGCATTGGCCACCTGAGTGCGCGATTTGGCCAGGTTGGGGTCGAATTTGGGCTGCAAGGTCTTGGTTCCGGTTGGGCCGCTCAGAGATACCTCACTCGGCGTAATGCTCTCAATCCGCCAGCCATTGACGGCTTCGCCCTCCGCTACGCTCAGCGGCTTCTCGCCTTTGACCGCGAAAATCGCCACCCGCCGCCCGGGCTCGGTCACAATGCCCGTCAGTCGCGCATCGGCCAGACCATCGGCCGCGCCGTTGGACGCGCTCTGCGGCGGCCGCCGCGTGCTCGTGAAAAGCGGTCTGGCCAGGACGGTCCCTACCAGATCATCGATCCTCGGATTCGCCTGCCGCCGCACGGCGGGACCGGTGTCGGTCCGGCGCGCGATACCGGCAGCCGCCGGGTCCTCCCTGGCCTCGGGCTGAAGCTCGACGAAGATGATCGCTCCCAGCACGAGGCATCCGACAAGCAGCAGAAGGGCGGGCAGACGATCCGTCATGGCTTGGCTGCAACCGATTTATCGCCGTCGCGGTATCCGTAGACGTCCAGTCCCGCGTCGAGCCCGGAGGCAGACGGCGTGCCCGGACGCCTGAGCACGCCGTGGATATGCAGATTGTCGACCACCACCGGCGGGGTCGTCGCTTCGAGTTTGGCCAGAAACTTCACCAGAGTCTCGTACGGGCCACTCATCACATATCGCAAGCCGATGCGGCGATAACCGGAGCGCTCCTCCACCGGAAGGCTCTCAGTGCTCCCGATCGTCGCGCCGACGGAGGAGGCCAGCTCCTCGATCCGGCCCTGCAGGCTCGCCGCAGCCAGCGCGTCGGTGGCGCCGTCGAGGGTGAGTTTACGGGCGCCGGAAGCCGTGCGCAGCTGCTCCATACGCGCCCGCAGACCCGGAAGCTCGGAGGCTGCCGCGTGCAGGTGCGGAAGCAGCATCCGGCGGTTCTCCAAGACTGCCGCGCGTTGCGCGTAGAGATCGAGAAGCGGAGCGACGACCATCAGATAGACACCGCTTAACGCGAGCAGGAGCAATGCCGACGCCAAAAGACGGCCTCGCGGACCGGTGGGCAAGGATGCAATCGAGATTACGGCCCAATCTCCGCGTTAATGGTGAAGAGTTCCGTGTGCAGCGCCTCGAGCCGGGTGACGGGCGCTGCAAACGACGGGTTACGGAACTCGCCATCGTCGGACAGCGCGGCAATTAACCGGGCGGCTGCGGCAGACCGGCCGCTGAGCGTCGCCTTGCGCTGCCGCAGCTGCATTTCGGTGAGATAGGTATCGTCCGGCAAGACGCGGGTTACGGCCGCCAAGACGATCAGCGGCCGTGCGGCTTTCTCGCGTTCGTCGTCGATGAAACCGACATTGCCGGACAGGTGATTAATTTGCTGGCGTAAGCTGTCGGCCTCACCGGCAGCAGCGCGTGCGCTTGCGATTTCACGCTCCAGCGCAGCAAGGGCGCGCTGCTGACGCACAAACGGTGTGACGATTGCGGCGAGGGCCAGCAGCGCACAACACACCGCCGCAGGCCACAGCAGCCGGCTGTAGGAATTATGTGCGCGGTTGCTGCCGCTGCCCAGGAGCGGCAGGTAAAAGCCCGCATCCGGACCATCGGCGATTTCCACCCGGCTGGGCTGGATCCCGCTTTGGCCCAGAGCGACGAGCAGCGGGTCGAGATTGGCTTTGGGAACGAGCGAGAGGCGAACCGACAAGCGCCCGTTTTCCCGGTCGATCGCGGTCACCCGATGGTTCCAGTACAACTCCTCCGTGCTGAACGGGGTCTCCCGGTCCATTTCAAAGCCAAGCACCTGGCCCAGCTCGCGTTCTGCGGCGAGCGGCAGACTGACCGTCTTTCCGAGAACGTCGGCTTCGCCGAGCCGCAGCACCGTCGGATTGCCGGGCGAGCGGGGCAGCTCCGCCAAACCCGCTTGGTCGAGATCGAACTCGCCGAGCGGCGTCTCCCTGCCGCTGCGGCGCAACGAGACAGCCACCGCCGCGGCACCGCGCCCCAACGCACCAACCGGAGCGATGACAAGCGCGTCCGCAGCGCTGAGCGCCGTCCGGCGCAGCTGCGGCGGCAGCAGATCCGCCAGCTGCCCGAACCACCAAATGAAAAACTGGCGCACCATGACCCGAGGACCAAGCCCTGTCGAAGCCCCAACCCCCCAATCTGCGCTAGGGCGGCGTAATTTCAATACATTTTCTGAATGTGGCCCGAGCAAGGCAATACACTCGGCTTGCGACCCACACCCGGCCAGATCTGCCGCACCGTGCCGCAAGCACCGCCAAACCGCATCGCTGTAACCGGGCCCGCGCGCGGGCGAATCGCCATCCTCAGAGCTCGGGTGCCGCGATCAGGTCGGGAAAGCGGCGCGTGTCGTTCTTGGAGAACACAAGGCGCACGCGAATGAGCTGAGGGACGCCCCGTCCGTCCCACTGTCCCAGCCAGCCGGACGGCTGACCCGGCGAAGGAGCGCCCCAATAGGCGAGCTCCAGCCGATCCACCCCGCCGAGGAGATCGGTTTGGACGGGCGCGGGCGGCGGCACAAGCGAAACTTCATGCCGGTGCGGCGTCCAGCTGAGGATGAGGTGGCCTTGGCGCAGTTCCAGAGTGATGTCGGCGCGCTGAGTGGTTCCCAGGCCGGTCGGCAAATCGCCCACGAAAGACACACTCCCGGCGGTGCCCTTGAACTCGGCCGCTCCCCGACCCGACGTGGTCAACGTAAGACCGGTCAGGAGCGAACGCAGGAGGCGGGCCGTCGTGTCGAGTTCGGCGGTTGCGCCGATCCGGCGCGATTGCGTGTCCCACAACGCAATCCCGGCGCGCACACCTTGAGTGAGCCCGACCATTAGGAAACCGAGCACCACCAGAACAACCAACGTTTCGAGCAGCGTGAACCCGGTCCCCCGGCCGCGCGCGCGGGAGCGCTCGAACCGGCTCTCGATACGCCTCATGCGCCGCCGCTCGCGACGTCGCCCATACGCAGGGTCCTCAGCACGACGGATCGTTCGCCGGCAGGCCCCGGCCAAGAAATCGCGACTTCAACGCTGAACAGCGTTGTCGCGATAGGTGTGACGCCGTCGGGGGCCAATGACGGCCGCGCCGCCAGGGGACGCACGCGCAGGGTCCAGCGATACCCGCCGCCGTCGTCTCCGGTCAGATTACCCGCAACCAGGGCGGCATCATGACCGACCGCAGCAAGATGCGACTGCGCCCGCTCCAGCGCCTCTTCGGCCCGCGCGGCGGTGTCGACTGAAACGAGGCCGCCGCTCCCGGCACGAAACAGCACAACCAGCGCCAGGCCAGCGATCGCCAGCGCGATGACGACCTCAAGCAGTGTGAACCCGTACGCGCGGGAGGCTCGATCAACGGACATTCGCAACGCTCACCCGGCCGGTTAGCCAATCAACGCCGATCGCCAGGCGCCGCTGCGTATCCGCCAGCGCAATCCGGCCGCCCGTGGAACTGCCGTCCGGATTGAACTGGATATCGCCGACCCGGGCTCCGCGGCGTTCCCCGGCAATCGTCACAAGCTCAATCGAGACGTCGGTCGGAAGCGCGTGAATTGCGCCCGTCCCGACCCGGTAGGAATGGCGGTTCGCATCGACGCCGACGGCAACCGGCCGGTTGCTCGCGATCGCCTGCGAACGCGCCTGCCGCAGCCCCGAGGCAAGCTCGGCGGCCACCCCTCTGAGGCCGAGCCCGCGGCTCCAAGGCCCTTTGTATCCCGCCACGAGAACCAGCGCGAAAGCGAGAATTGCCAGCGTTACAACGATCTCGATCAATGTGAACCCGCCGGCGCGGCGGCGGCGCCTACATTGCAAGGTCATTGAGGCTCAACATTGCGGTCAGCAGCGCGCTGATGATCCCGGCCACCGCGAGACCCATTACGATCGTGATCGTCGGTATGGCGAGCGCCACCAGCCGTTGCACCATCAGCCGCGCTTGCTCTTCGTGTATATCGGCGGCCTTGAGGGCCATAGACGAAAGCTGTGCCGCTTCCTCGCCGAGCTGCAGGAGGTGGATCGTCCGGGCGGGGAACAGGCCCGCCGCGGCCAGCGGCCGGGCGAGCCCGGCGCCGCCCTTGGCACCCAACGCCGCCTCGTCGACGGCAGCGGCCGCGGCAAGGTTGCCCAGCGCCTCCCTCGCAATGCCGAGTGCGGAGATCAGCGGCACCCCGTTCTGCAGCAGGCTGCCGAGCGTGCGTGTAAGGCGGGCCGCGAGCGTCTCGCGCATCAGCCCGCCCACGATCGGGACACGCAGCAGCAGGCGATCAAATGGGAGCCGATAAGCCGGGCGTGCCAGCAACCGTCGCGCAACCACCACACCCGCCAAAACCGCCACCAGCAGCCAAGGCGTGGCGGCTCCGGCCACCGCCCCCAGGGTCATCAGCGCACGCGTGGTGGCGGGCAACTGGGCGCCAGCCTGCTCAAAGATCGGAGTGAACTGCGGCAGCACGTAATCGAGCAGCAGGATGATCGCGCCGATCGCCGCCGCGATCAGCAGAGCCGGATAGATCATTGCCGAACGCAAACTGGCGCTGAGGCTGCGTTCGCGCTCAAGCAGCGTCGCAAGCCGATCGAGCGTCGCCGGCAACGTGCCGCCCGCCTCCCCCGCCCGCACGAGGCCAACATAGAGCCTCGAGAAGCTTCGTGGCTCGGCGGCGAGCGCCGCGGCCAGAGAGCTGCCGGACCGCACCTTGTCACGCACATTGCCAAGGATCGTCCGGGCGCGGGCGTTCCGCGTGTTCTCGGAGACGAAACGCAGCGCGCGGTCGAGATCCTGCCCCGCCGCCAGCATGATCGCGAGCTCCCGCGTAACCTCGCTGAGTGCGGTTTTATCGAGACCGCGGTTGCGCGCGAGCTCAACCTGCAGAAAATCCGTCCAGCTCGCACGCCCCTCGGCCGGATCGGCGCGCAGCACGATCTGACCTTGACGCTGCAGCCGCTCGACGACCGACCCGCGATCCGGCGCCTCCATGACGCCGCGGGCGACATCGCCCCCGGGATTGATCGCCGCCCAACGGAAGGATGGCATCTCAGCCCCCGATCCCCGGGAGATTCCCGGTTCTTCCCGTCAAAACCCGGAACTCGGTTGCGTTCCCCCCACACCACTCGCGGCATGCATCAGGCAAACCGCCGTGTCGACGGCGACCCGCACCCGCCCCGACCGCGAATTTGTTGCTGCCGCAACGCGCCCGACGCTCGCCCAGCCGGAAATGATTCCCGAGACTGTTCATCCTTCGGACCCACCGAAACCGGGAAAGATCGACCCGCCCGACGACCGCAATTCCATCGTAACACCTTGCCTTTTCTAAGGCGAAGCGCACGCTCCCGGCATTAAGCCTCGCTGCGGATACAACGCACGACTTCCTCGATCGTCGTGTCGCCCTCGATCACCGCGAGAAGGCCGCTGTCGAAGATCGGGCGCATGCCCTGCTCCACCGCGGCCCGCTCGATGGCGGCATCGCCGGCGCCCTCGAAAATCAGGCGATCGGTCGCCCGGCTGGGAATGAGCAGTTCGGCGATCGCGCGGCGCCCTCGATAGCCGGTATCCCGGCATTCCGGACACCCCGCCGGACGATAAATCGTGATCTCTCTACCATCCGCCAACCGCTCCAGGCCAAGCCGCTGGATCAGCGCAGCCGGGTCCGGTTCGGCGGTCTTGCATGCGGGACACAGCCGCCGGACCAGCCGCTGTGCCAGGACGGCCCGCAAAGTTGCGGTCATCAGGTAATCCTCCAGCCCCATATCGCGCAGCCTGGTCAACGTCGCGGCGGCCGAATTCGTATGAACCGTCGAAAGCACCAGATGGCCGGTGAGCGCCGCCTGGACGGCGATCTGCACGGTTTCGAGATCGCGGATCTCGCCGATCATGATGACGTCGGGATCCTGCCGCAGGATCGAGCGCAGCAGGCTCGCGAAATTCAGCCCGATTTGCGGCTTGACCTGGATCTGGTTAATGCCGGTCAGCTGGTATTCGATCGGGTCCTCCACGGTCACGACGTTGCGCGCGATCGTGTTCAGCTTCAGCAGGCCGGTATAGAGTGTGGTCGTCTTGCCGCTGCCTGTCGGCCCGGTGACGAGCACCATGCCGTTGGGAAGATCGAGCGCGCGCTCGAGCCCCTGCCGGACCTCGGGCGGCAGACCCAGCTTCTCGTACTCGAACTCGACCGCCGTGCGGTCGAGCACGCGCAGCACGACTTTTTCGCCGTAGAGCGAAGGGATTGTCGAAACGCGGAAATCAATCTCATGGCCCCGCACGGTCAGCTTGATGCGGCCGTCTTGCGGCAACCGGCGTTCGGCGATGTCGAGCCGCGCCATGATCTTGACCCGCGAAATGACGGCGCCCTGCAGCCGCGCGGGCGGCGGTTCGACCTCATGGAGCACGCCGTCGTAGCGGTAGCGCACGCGCAGCCGGTCGGCAAACGGCTCGAGGTGAATGTCGGAGGCTTGGGTTTCGACCGCGCGCGCTATCAGCTGGTTGACGAGCCGGATGACGGGCGCTTCGCTGGCAAGGTCTTTGAGGCGCTCGGCGTCCTCTTCGGCCGGCTCGGCGTCGGGCGCCATCTCGTCCAGCATCGCTTCCGCCTCGCTGTTCTCCCTCAGCTCGGCGTAGAGCCGCTCGAAAGCGGCCTCCAGCTCGATCGGCACCGCAACGGCGAGCGAGACGGGGCGGCCGAGCGCGGCCGCGACGGCGTTGCGCGTAAAGACATCGAGCGGATCGGCCATTGCGAGGGTTGCCCGCCCGTCGCTCGCGGCAATCGGCAAAGCCCGGACACGGCGCAGAAACTTGGGCTTGAGGCGGTCGTGAAAGAGCGGTGTGTCGGGGTAATCGGCGGCCGTGACAAGGGGCGCTTCGGTCAGGTGCGCCAAGGCCTCGGCGAGGCCGCGATCGCTGATCAGGCCGAGCTGCGTGAGGACCTGGTCGAGGCGGGCGCCGGTCTCGGCCGCCACCCGCCGCGCGCGGTCCAATGTGCGACGGTCGATCGCACCGCTGTCGACAAGGGCTGTACCAAGCTCTGCAAGCAAGTCGACGGCATTTTGCGTGTCGAGAGAAGCAATAGGCTCAATGGTCATGACGGCGCTATACCAGGGAGTGCAACCGGGCAATCCGGCGCACAGAATAGCTCATCGGCAGGGTTCGGAGCGAGTGCAAGAATCTTGATGCAATTGCTCTACCCTGGCGGCACGGCCGACGCAGCGGGCTGGAGCCTGATAGTGGCGGCTCCCTTCGTCGGCAGTTTCCTCGGCGTCGTCATCCGGCGCTTGCCGGACGGCTTGCCGATCGTGCGCGCGAGATCGCGCTGCGAAAGCTGCGGGGCGCGGCTCACGGCAAGGGATCTCGTGCCGTTCTTCAGCTGGATCGCGGCGAAGCGGCAATGCCGCCACTGCGGCGCAAAGCTCGGCTGGTTCTATCCGGGAGTGGAGCTGGCCGCCTTGGCTGTTGCGGTGACGGCGGTCGCGGCGAAAGGCGGGCCGGACGCGTGGCTCGATTGCCTGCTCGGCTGGTGGCTCCTCACCCTCGGCTGGATCGACATTCGCCGTTGGCTGCTGCCGGACGTCCTCACACTGCCGCTCG
>JAFMSA010000182.1 GCA_017353855.1 Alphaproteobacteria bacterium | reverse complement strand
TTACCGAGGGCGGCGAAGAGCTCGCGACCGCCGTGGCCGCGCGCTATGGCGTGCCGCTCGTTGCGCTGACCCGGCCGCCCGAGGCGGAGCCCGGCACCCTGCTTCTCGCAGGCGGCGAGTTCCGTTATGCACCTCGCTACAAGGTTGCGCTCGTCGATCGCATCGGCGCCGGAGATTCGCTCGTCGCCGGGCTGATCCATGGTCTGCTCGACGACGATCCCGGTCTCGCGATCCGGCTCGGCGCGTTTTCCGCGGCAATCGGGCTCGCCACGCCCGGCGACATCAATTATCTCGGTCCTGAGGACGTCGCCCGTTTCCACACCGACATGGTCGGCGGACTCGAACGCTAGCCGAGGTGCCAGCCGGGCTAACACGTCGCAGAGCTGCACACCAGGAAACCGGTGGTGACCGGTCCCGTGATATTGGCAAGCAGCGCGAAGAGCCTTTCCACGCGCACCGCGCCCGCATCGGCGACAAAGATGATGTCCTTGTCTCGGACCGGAAACTGCTTGGCGAGGAGATAGGAGTTTCCATCCTGAAGATCAAACCGATAGGCGATCGGCGAGCGGCCGTCTTTTGATGTCGTCGCAACCGGCTGATCAAGGGCGCGAACTGTCGAATTAGGCTCGTAGCGGAAGAGGAACACGCCCTTCGGATTGGCCAGATTATCGTCCAGCCCCTGAGATTTGCCGAGCGCTTCGCTCAGTGTGAGCTTTTCGGCATCGAAAGTGATCTCGGCGTTGCGGCCGGTCGCTCCGAAAACGCTGAAAGTCTGCGGTACCCGAACCAAAGTGAGAACGTCGCCGGGCCGGGCATAGATGTCCTCCGACGGATCGGCAACCACTCTCGCCAGCGGCAAGGTCGCGGTGACTCCGCCCCGCGTCAGCCGAACAAAGGTTTCATGCACCGGCGCCCGGACGCCCCCTGCGGCGGCGATGACCTGCAGGAGCCTGTCGCCCCCGACCGACAGCGGGACCCGAGTGGCGTGGGGGACCAGCTCTCCCGCCACCGTCACGGCGTTGGCCGGACTCTTTCTGACAATCACCAACGCCTGCGGCTCGAGGGCCTTGCCGGCGAGCCGCGCCTCGATCGTATGCTGGACTTCCGCCGGCGACCGGCCGGCAACCGGAATGCGCCCGGCATAGGGGACGCTGATGCCGCCGTCGGCCCCGACCTCCTGTTCGGGGATTGTCGCCGGCCGGCGCTCATTCTGCCCCGCGGCGGCCCGAATCGCAGAGCTCGGCTTTTCCGGCGGTGCCTCGGTCCCGGGTGGGGCCGGCCCGCCGGCCTCACCCCGTCTCTCCATGGAAGGGGGCTGCGATTGGGGTGCCGTTGGCTCAAGTCCCGGCACCGGGGTGGGCGGCGGCGGCCCGAACAACCCGCCTGCGGAACTTTCCCAGATGACGACCGAGACCGCGTCCCCGACCGCGATCTTCACGTCGGGTGGCCCGGCATCCTCCTGGAAGCGAGCGCGAAAGCTCTCCCCGGGCCGGGAGAGCAGGGTCGTAACGACCCGATCATTGACATCGACAACGTCGAAAAGGATTTCACCGCGCGCCTGCGCTTGCTCGACGACCTCGCTCGCCGCAGGCCCGGATCCCGGAAACCATGAACACCCGGCCAGCATCGCGGCGCCGAGACCGGCAAACAGAACAAGAAGCTTCATCGCTACGAGCGGCCGTCAACCAGCGCGGCAAGCTAGCACAATGCAGCCTCAGTCCAAAGCCGGAGCCGATCAGGGACCCTCTTCGATACCGGCCGTGCTAGTCTTCGAGAACGGCAACGACAGGGGCGTCCACCCGCCGTGAAAGGATCGTAAATGCAGCTGCAGTTGCAGACGTGGCAAGAGGTCGAGACTTATCTCCAGACCAGCCGGAGCGTCATCATCCCGATCGGCTCGACCGAGCAGCACGGCCCGGTCGGTCTAATCGGCACCGATGCGATCTGCGCGGAGGTGATTGCCCGCGGCGTCGGCGAGGCGACCGGCGCGCTCGTCGCGCCGACCATCGCGGTCGGGATGGCGCAGCATCACCTGGGTTTTGCGGGTTCGATGACATTGCGGCCGAGCACGCTGATCGCGGTGCTGCGGGACATGGTCGACTCTTTCGTGAAGCACGGCTTCGATCGGTTTTATTTCATCAACGGGCACGGCGGGAACGTCGCCACCGTCGCGGCCGCTTTTTCGGAAATCTATGCCGCGCGCAGCCTCGCCGCACCGGCCAACGCGGCGCCGATCAAGTGCCGGCTGAAGAATTGGTGGCAGAACAGCGAAGTGCACGAAATCGCCAGGGAGCTCTATGGCGAGGCCGAGGGAAGCCACGCCACTCCGAGCGAGGTGGCCGTGACACAATTCGCCTATCCCGAGGCTATCAAGTCAGCCCCTTTGGATCCCCCGGTAGCACCGCGGGGAGACTTTGCCGACGCCGCCGATTATCGCCGCAAATTCCCCGACGGCCGCATCGGCTCCAATCCGGGCCTGGCAAGCCCTGAAGCCGGGCGCCGTCTCTACGAGGCCGCGGTCGCGGCTATCGCCGGGGATTACCAGAAATGGGTCGCGGCGTAACCTGAGCTTGAGCTCTCCGGCGCCCCGGCGGCACCCCGGCCGCTGTGCGCGGCCGGAGCGATGAAACGAGCTTGTCCTTACGCTGCGGGCTGCAAGGTGAGGCTTGAAAGGCCGGCTTGCACATTGAGGCCGCCCTGGGTGCGGAAGCTGACGGGCTGCAGGGAGAACGACCGCTGCGATCCGCCCACCAGCACATGCGCGCCGCCGCCGAATCCGACTGCCGCACTCCCGCTCACACCAGTATACTGGCCCGCCAGCGACCCCGGCGCAGGATAAGCGGTTGGCGCGACCACGTGCCAAACCAAGTGGGCGCCATCCAGATAACCGAGATCCACCCCGAGCTGCGACAAGGTGCCGGTGTAGTGCTCAATACCGCCTGGCCCCGAGAAAGTGCAGGCGACCGGCCGCGACGAACCGATGATACCCCCCCAGCCGCCACCTACGTTGCATGCGAGGACTCCGGCCTGGACTTGCGCATGCGCGGGGCTGGCGAGTGTTACAGCGCCGAGCGCAGCTGCGGCCGCAAACCCGCCGATACGAGAGTTTCTGCGCATCTCTACACACTCCTGATTAGCATGGGGGAGCGCACAGCTTCCCAACAAGCAAACGCACAGAGCGTCGCAAAGGATCAATTTTGGCGTCACGGACGTGGGGAATAAACCCGCAGGCCGCGCCGGTAGAGCCGTCCGCAGCGGAGCGTGAAAATAACCGGGAAGCAGCCGAGCGCCTTCGGCGTCGGCCAGCGCGAGTTCGAACGAGGTACGCGGGGCCAGGCTCAACAGGCGGCAATAATCTTGTTGTCGATACCGCGTGAACGTTAGATCCGGCGTAATACATTCGGAAGATCCTCCCGGCCGGCGCCGTGAGCCAGCGCTTGATCACGGACAGGAGCTTCCCGTCCGCAATGCGGCGGCTGCCCTGAGGCGTCCCCCGGTGTCGATCCTTCGCTTCCGTCGTCGGGTCGTGTGTTGTTCACGCTCGATGCACGACACCGGTTGCCCCGACTGCCCTCGGCCGCGCTCGACAGGTTTCTTGCCGCCCCAGTCCTTGCAGTCGTCGAGGGTATCTGCGCCTGACTGATGCCGGGAGTTGCTTGACCTCGATAGCATTCTCCGAGGCGCGCCCGAGCACACCTTTGGACAGATGGCCCTGCTCATGGGAAGGCCGCGCTGATCGGGACATCGGGATAAACCCTTCCACTGCCTGCGTTTGTTGGCGGCATTGTCGCGATGAACTGCAGATCGAGAATGCGGTCCAAGGCTTCCCGACATATGTCGGGACCAGCTGCGGGGTGCTCCAACCCTGCGATCCTGTCAGGTCAGGCCTGTAGCCCGCATCGAGTTGCGGCTGGTCGAGGACCGCATCACCTTTATGCTCGTGACATAAATCAGGGGCGGTTCCGTTTCGCCGTCGCTTCGCAGGAAGGAGCGGGTTCGGCCGGTGGTCCCGCCACACCGCCCGTATATCCCGGCGGCCGGGCAGTTGCGCCGGGCCGCAACAGCGCTACTTGAGCGAGGCTGGCTCGTTCCAGTTTGGTGGCCGGTTGCGCCAATTGTTCCAGTCGGCCTATCCCCACCCCCCGGCCGGCCCCAACCCCAGCTGTTCCACCTGCTTCCCCGAGCCAGTCGTTATCCTGTTGCAGCTTGCCCTCAGGGCCGGCCACTCCCCGGGACCGCTTCGCCGCTCGCAGCGAGCCTCAGCGCAACACGATCTCTCTGCGAGTCCAAAAGCCGGGCGGCTGCCGGGTGCTCATCTATGGCACTCGGCACCGTCGAGCCACGCAACAGCGACGGGCCAACTGCGCCTGCAGGCCTGCAGGAAATGGCCGTAAGGATCCAGACGCATTTCTGCTTACGCCGCCAGCACTGCCAACAGGCGCCTCAAACAAGCACGCCCGCGCGCGCCCAGGGCGGCGAAAGCTCGAGGATGCGGGCGAAGACGGGGCAGTGCGGCTCGTGCGCACCCGGCAGATAGCCGAGGCTCAACAGGAATTCGTTGACGATCTGTCCGCCGGTAAAACGAAAGGTCTGCTTAAAAAGCCGCGTCCACTCGGCCTGCGACCTGGGGTGATGCCGTTCGAGCCAGCCGGCGAAGGATCCATCGGATTGCCGCAGCGCCCGGATGCGTTTGGCATTCTCGACGGCAGCCTCAATCTTGAGCCGATTGCGAATAATTCCCGTATCGCCGAGCAGACGATCGATGTCCTCCGGCCCGAAGGCGGCGACGCGATCGACGTCGAATTCCGCGAAGGCGGTAAAAAATGCGGACCGTTTCCTGAGGATCGTCAGCCAGGACAGTCCGGCCTGGTTAATTTCCAGGACGAGCCGCTCGAACAGCACGCGTTCGTCCGAAGACGGAAAACCGTACTCGGTGTCGTGGTAGGGGCCGTGAATCGGATGGCCGGGAGCCATCCGGCAATAGGTGGCGCTCATCAAGCACTCAGCGCGCAGTCCGCTGCCCTCAGGCATCGGGAGGAAGCGCTGCCCTTCCTGTCTCGTGTCGCATAGGAGTAGCCGTCGGGCCAACCTGTTCCCTGAATTATGCCTCCGGTCCGGGCGTTGAACCTCCCGCTCGCGCGGATCGCCAAGCGTCCGACGGTCACGCCGGCTTTCCTGCCGCCCGGCACGATCGCGCGGACGATGTCACCGGTCCGGAACCTCCGCACTCGCCTGGCGCGCATCAGGTAGCCGCGAGGAAAGCGGCGCGCGGTCAGACGCGTGCGCTGGTGTACCCCGCGTCCTGCGCAACCGATTTGCTGCACCGGAACATTCCGGCCGAGACCGCCCCGAGCGAACCGACGCACCCCGCATCCGGACTGTGTGTCTTGGGGAGACCCAATCTCGTCCTGTCCATCTGGTACGACCGCCACGGGACAACTCGACCGGCCAGCCCGTCTGCGCGAGACGGTTGACCAGCCTCCAATGCCTCGCGTTCACCGCGACTGCCCCCAAGGGATGCCGGGCGCGGCTCAGCACGTCCAGCCTTCTTGCTGGAGAAGTGGGAGGCTGTGCCTACTGCTCGGCATGCGCTGCAGGAAAAGCCTTGCCCGCTCCTCGCAGCAAGGCATCAACGGTTTTGTGCCGCTTATCCGGAACATAGAGGCTCAACGCCGTCTCCCGATGCTGTTACTCGAGCGGGCGTGTAGCTATTGATCCAGATCAACGACGAGCCTCGCGTTTCACGTTAACCATTCTTGCAAAAATCGCGCTGCGCTCCGGCTCGGATTGAGGGGCCGGACGCCCTCCTCCTTCTGCAGGAAGACCAAGAAGCTGGTGCCATCCACGGGAGAAAAGCAATGCAGCCACACCTGGGAATGATGACAGACGTGATCGAGGCCGAGGCCGAGGCGATCGGCCGGCGGCTATATGATGTTGTGCTGAGCACACCGCCGACACAGCTCTCGAAGCTCGCCAACCTGCGCGCGCTCGGCATGGTGACCGGCTCGGTGCTGGCACAGATCTGTCTGGATCTGTCGGAGAACGGCCGCGCGGATCTGCGCGAATGGCTGATATCACTGCTGGATTACTGCACGTCGTGCACCAACGGAGCCGACCGGGAGTAGGAGTTTTCTGCCGGCCCCTTGCAATTCGTCGCCCTTCGACGCAGGCGGGTAAGCGCAGGCTTCCGGGTTGCCGGAAGCGCGCGGATTTGTCCGTGAAGTCGCTCACTCACTTCAGTTCAGGGCTGTCGAAGACTGAACAAATGCGAGTTTATGAGGTAGTAGGCTGCAAGCCAGATCAGCGCCGCGACCACCGTCGTGATGGCCGCCTTCAACAGCATTCTCGGCCGCTTCGGCGCACCGGCGGCATGGCCCGGATCGTCGGGCTCGGCTGGCGTCACCCACAACGGCAGTACGGCGAAGAGCGTCACCCACCAGACGATCACATAGAGGACGATGCCGGTGACCCAGTTCATGAATGCCCACGCCGCGACCGGGCCGGTTTATGCCTGCTCCAGCTCGATCAGCGTCCCGCAGAAGTCCTTCGGATGCAGAAACATCACCGGTTTATCGTGCGCCCCAAGCCGCGGCTCGCCATCGCCCAGCACCCTTGCTCCCTCGGCGCGAAGCCGATCACGCGCCGCAATAATGTCATCGACCTCATAGCAGACATGGTGCATTCCGCCCGCCGGATTGCGGTCGAGAAAGCCCCTGACGGGCGACATCTCGCCAAGCGGCTCGAGAAGCTCGATTTTGGTGTTCGGCAATTCGACGAAGACCACGCTCACCCCGTGGGCCGGCAGCGGGGACGGCTGCGAGACACGAGCGCCGAGCACCTGGCGATAAACCGCGCTCGCCTGCGAAAGGTCGGGCACGACGATCGCAATGTGATTGAGCCTGCCGATCATCGCGTGCGCCCAATTTCCGACATTCAGATCCTTACCAGATGGATCTCGACGAGCGGCCGTTTCCCGAACCGCTCGTTGAGAGCCCGGCGCAGCGCGCGGCGCAGCGTGTCACGCACCAAATCGTCGTCGCGGCGTGACCCGGCCGGCAGTTCATCGAGCGCGCGCTCCAGAGCCTCGCGCAGTCGCGGCATCGCCTCCTCCGCAGGCGCCGGCTCGACCACGCCGATGAGGCTGATCGCCGGGGCAGCCATGAAGCGGCCCTGACGGTCAACTGCAAGGCTCGCAACGGCAGTCCCGTTGAACGTTACGCGACGACGCTCCTTCAGCGCGGTGCCGTCGAGCGGCAAAAGACCCTTGCCGTCGCTTGCCAGCCGGCCGACCGAAACCTCGTCCACGACGCAGGCACTGCTCGCGGCAAGCCGGACCATGTCGCCGTTCTGAATAACGATCGGCTGCGGAACCTGACACTCGCCCGCCAGGTGCGCATGCGCGATCAGATGGCGCGCTTCGCCATGAACAGGAACGGCAATCATCGGGCGGACCATCTGATACATGCGCACCAGTTCCTCGCGCGCGGGATGGCCCGAGACGTGGACGAAATGGTCCTCCTCGGTAACGATCTCGACCCCGAGGCGCACCAGAGCGTTCTGCAGCCGGTTGATCGGCTTCTCGTTGCCCGGGATGATGCGCGAGGAAAAAATCACCACGTCGCCAG
>JAFMSA010000773.1 GCA_017353855.1 Alphaproteobacteria bacterium | reverse complement strand
CCCCCCCCACCGCCCTTCACGAATTGCAGCAGCGGAGAACGTACTGATTGACACCGAAGGCGGGCCGGAGGTCGCCCGGGCGGCCGGCGACGTCGCGGCGGAGGTGATCGACCCGCTGGAGGACATCCACGCGTCCGCAGAATTTCGCCGGGACCTGGTGCGGGCGATGGTCGGTCGGGCGTTGAGCCAGGCGTTTGCGCGGTGAGCTGGGTCGGGCGCCCCCTCCCGCGGTATGAAGACCCGGTTCTGCTGCGGGGGCGCGGCCGTTACACCGCCGATCTGGCGCGGAGCGCGCGAATATTGCGCTTCGTGCGCAGCCCGGTTGCCCGCGGCCGGATCGTCGCCGTAAATGCGCCGCCGGAAGTGGCACTTATAACTGCAGCTGGTCTCGGTAACGTCAAACCGATCTGCCCGCACCTCGACCGCTCCGACTATGTCCCGGTGGCGCAGCCGATCCTCGCCCATGCGCGCGTCGCCTATGTCGGTGAACCGATTGCTGCGGTGGTCGCCGACACCGCTGCCGAGGCCGAAGACCTCGCCGAGCAAGTCACTGTCGAGATCGCCGCCGAGACCCCGGTCGTGACGCTCGAGCAGGCGCTGGCATCCGGCGCGCCGCTTGTTCACGACATCGCTGCTCAAAACACGTTGATCGACGCACGCTTCGATACCGCTGAGGTCGCTGCCGCCTTCGCAGCAGCGCACAAAGTGATCGAATTTACCTTCACGTCGGGCCGGCAGTGCGCTGTGCCGCTGGAGACGCGCGGTGCCGTCGCCGCTTTCGATGGCGCGACCGGCCGCGTCACACTTTCGGCGTCGACGCAAATGCCGCACCTGTTGCGCACCGGCATTGCCGACGCCTTGGGGATCCCGGAATCCGAACTCCGCGTCATCGCCCCGGAGGTCGGTGGCGGCTTTGGCCTGAAGATGGCGCTGGTCCCGGAATATGTCGTTACGGTCTGGGCGGCACGGCGCTTCGCCTGCACCATCGCCTGGATCGAGGACCGGCTCGAAAATCTAACTGCATCGTTTCACGCGCGCGACCAACGCCTGCATTTGCGCGGCGCTTTCGACGCGGACGGCAGGTTGCTGGCGCTAGATGCCGACATTCTCTGCAATGTCGGGGCCTATTCGAATTTCCCCGCCACCTGCGGGGTCGAGCCGTTGATGGCGCTGGCGGACCTGCCCGGGCCTTACCGGGTGCGCGAGTACCGCGCGCGCGCCCGCGGCGTCGCCAGCAATACCTGCCCGATGGCGCCTTATCGCGGCGTGTCTCGCCCCGTCATCACTGCCGCGGTCGAGCGGCTGATGGACTGCGCAGCCTCCCAGCTCGGGCTCGACCTACTCGAAATCCGGCGCCGTAACCTGATCGCGGAGTTTCCATATACCTCCGCCACCGGTGTCGTGCATGACCCCGGCAGCTATCGCGAGGCGATGAATGCTGCGGCGCAGGTCATCGACTTCACCAAGTTTCGTGCGCGGCAGCGGGCGGCACGCGCCGAGGGGCGCTGGCTCGGCCTGGGAATATCGGTATTCGCAGAGCGTACCGGCCCCGGCACTCCCGCGTTTGCGGCGCGGCGCATGGTGATCACGCCCGGCTTTGAGCGGGTTGAACTGGTGATGGACCCCTCAGGCTTTCTCGAGGCCCGCATCGGCAGCTCGCCTCACGGTCAGGGACTGAAGACGACGTTGGCGCAAGTGATCGCCGACGAGGTCGGCATCACACCCGACAAGGTCCGCGTCGTCTCCGGCGACACGGACCGGACCCCGTACGGTTGGGGCACTTTCGCCAGCCGCTCGCTCGTGATCGCCGGCGGCGCCTGCAAGCTCGCGGCCGCGACATTGCGCGAGCGGCTGAAAGAGGTGGCCAGCCTGAGCTTGGAGGCGGCGACTTCTGACATCGAGATTTCCGACGCTTACGCCCGCGTGCGCGGCACCGATCTCGGCCTCGACGTGCGGCAACTGGCGCGTGCCGCCTATCACCAGGCGCACCGCTTTCCGGCGATCGCAGAAACCGGGCTGTCGGCGGTGGCGACCTACGACCCATACGGCACATTCTCGAATGCCTGCCATGTTGCGATCGTCGCGGTCGAAAGCGCGACCGGCCGGGTCGAGATCGAACGGTTCGTGATCGTCGAGGATGCCGGCCGCCTGATCAATCCGGCGATCGTGGAAGGGCAAATCCACGGCGGTGTCGCCCAAGGGATCGCCAACGCGCTCTACGAACAGGTAGTGTATGACGGTGACGGCAACATACTGACCGGCTCGCTCGCCGATTATCTCGTGCCGACAATGGCGCACATCCCGAGCATCGAGATCCATCATCTGCAGACTCTGACCGAGGCGAGCCTCACGGGCGCCAAAGGCATCGGCGAGGGTGGTACGATCGGGGCGCCGGCGGCAATCCTCAATGCCGTCTCGGATGCGCTGGCGCCGTTTGGCGTCGGTGTCTTCGAGATGCCAATCACGCCGCAGCGGATCCTGCAATTATTGCGCGAGGCGGGGTA
>JAFMSA010000772.1 GCA_017353855.1 Alphaproteobacteria bacterium | reverse complement strand
ATCGATGCGGCGCGATGATCGAGCCCCGCCAGCGCCTCGGCGGTGAGATTCTCCTCGGCCCCGCGGACTGCTTCGGGCGACACTTCGTAGGTGAGCGCCGCAATCGACAAACCGTCGGATTGGAGCGTTCCGGCGAGCTTCAGCATCGAGGCGGCATCCTTGCCGATCAAAATGAGCGACTGGCCGCCGCGCCACCGTGCGGGGGCGTCTTGCGGCCGCTCTTCGCTGATGTTGTAAGAGCCGGTTTCTGCCTGCACGCCAAGCGCCTGACGGGCGCGATCGAGTGCCGCGGCCATGCGGCGATTGATTGCCTCCTGAACCGAGCGGGCATCGGCCCCGCCTTCTTCTACTTTGAGCTCAATGCGCAGCTGGTCGCGAACCATCTTGCGCTCGGCCACCTGGTTGAGATGAAGCACAGTAGCCCGCTGGTCGGCCTCCTGCCCGAATGCGAGGGGCGGCGAGGCGCATACCGCGAGCGCAAGCGCGGCGAGGTGCCTTTTCATGTGCGGTCCCGAGGCTTCGGCTGGCATTGGCGAAGGTCCGCCCAAGAGGAAGTGAGCCCGACAAGTCGCACGCGCCTCTTCGGCGCGATCGTGCATAGCATCGAGCAGGTTGCGCGCTTTGCGTCGGTAACCGTGTGTCTTTGCGAGCTGGGATGGCTCCGGCGTCACTGACGGAGCCCGTCCCGCCGAAATTCCGCGCTGACGGCGGTCGGATCCCGACACGCTCCGGCTGCAACCGGCAGGGGCAGTTGCCACCGCCCCGGTATCCGTATCAAGACCGAATTTCTTCGGCCCGTGTTTTAGGGATGTTGGAGACGATGCTCGCGATCCGGGATCTGGCTTGCGTGCGCATTCGAAGAGCATTGGCGCAAATTCGCCTCCCTCGGAGGAGCGCGCGAAGGCTGCCGTACCCCGGATCGGCAGCCGCGAATCCCGCGCCGGGCCGTCCTCCTCCCGCCAAGCTCGCTCGGCTGACTGTCGATAATCGGCGGGGCCAACCCGCGAAGAAGGCACACGGCGCCGCGAATTTCGCCAACACGGGGAGATCAGCTGCGTTGGCGTTATGGGTGCAGCCACAATCATCCATCTCAGGGCCTGATTGTATCGACGACACCCTCGCGTGCCGTCCGTCACCGCATCGTCGGCATCACATATTCGGCGCCGGCGCGCACACCCTGGGGCCAGCGCGCGGTGATGGTTTTGAGACGCGTGTAGAACCGCACACCTTCGGAGCCGTGCACGGCCATGTCGCCGAACAGTGAGCGCTTCCAGCCGCCAAAGCTGTGGAACGCCATCGGCACCGGGATCGGCACGTTGACGCCGACCATGCCGTTCTGAATGCGGTTCGAAAATTCGCGCGCGGCGTCGCCGTCGCGCGTGAAGATCGCGACGCCGTTGCCGTATTCGTGGTCGTTGACGAGCTTGACGGCGTCCTCGAAATCGGGGCTGCGCACGACCGAGAGGACGGGCCCGAAGATCTCCTCCTTGTAGATGCGCATGTCCGGTTTGACATCGTCGAACAGGCAGCCACCCAAAAAGAAGCCGTTCTCGTAGCCCTGTAATTTGAGCCCGCGGCCGTCGACGACGAGTTTGGCGCCCTCCTCGATGCCGAGATCGACGTAGGAGCGCACCCGGTCGAGATGCTGGCGCGTGACGAGCGGGCCCATTTCCGCCTCGGCGTCGGTGCCGGGTCCGGTTTTGAGCCCGCGCACCCGCGGCTCGAGCTTGTCCATCAGCCTGTCGCCGGCGCTTCCGACCGCGACGGCGACCGATACCGCCATGCAGCGCTCGCCCGCCGAGCCATAGGCTGCACCCATCAGCGCATCGGTCGCCTGGTCGAGGTCCGCGTCCGGCATCACGACCATGTGGTTCTTGGCGCCGCCCAGCGCCTGGACGCGCTTGCCGCTCTGCGCAGCGGTCGCATAGATGTACTGCGCGATCGGCGTCGAGCCGACAAAGCTGACTGCAGCGACCTGCGGGTGGTGCAGCAGCGCGTCGACCGCCTCCTTGTCGCCGTTGACGACATTGAAGACGCCGGGCGGCAAGCCGGCTTCGGTCAACAGTTCGGCGAGGCGGATTCCAGCAGAGGGGTCGCGCTCCGAGGGCTTCAGAACAAAGGTGTTGCCGCAGGCGAGCGCTACCGGGAACATCCACATCGGCACCATCGCCGGAAAATTGAACGGCGTGATGCCGGCACACACGCCGAGCGGCTGGCGCAGGGACCAGCTGTCAATGCCGCGCCCGACCTGCTCGGTGAATTCGCCCTTCAAAAGGTGCGGGATGCCGCAGGCGAATTCGACGACTTCGGCGCCCCGCACGACCTCGCCGGCGGCGTCGGAGAGCACTTTGCCGTGCTCGCTCGTGATGACGTGGGCCAACGCATCGGCTTCGCGACCAAGGAGTTCGCGGAACTTGAACAGGATGCGCGCACGGGTGAGCGGCGGCGTCGCCGCCCAGCCCGGAAAGGCGGCCGCCGCGGCACGCACCGCCCGGTCGACCTCGC
>JAFMSA010000771.1 GCA_017353855.1 Alphaproteobacteria bacterium | reverse complement strand
CTGGATAGCGACCAGGCTCCGCTTCTGCCACAGCGGTAATGACGCCCGCGCCTCCTGCCGCGTCAGAGGAGGCCGCCGGGCAAAATCACGTAAACCGCTGCTCAAGATGGGGCACACGTCCCTATCCCGATGCGATATGCTTGCGACAGACCAGCTTGTTCGGGACATTCCCGCTGAGAGGTGGTTGCGCCTGCGGTGTTCACCGCCCGGCGAAAATGAGGAAACTGCACATGGCAGACGACGTGAAGCATGGCCACGAAATCGGACCGATCGAGCAGCAGGCGCTCGACCACGTATGGATCCACAGCGCGCGGTGGCTGGACCTGGCCGAGCGCGACGGCTTGCGGGTGATGGTACGGGGCGAGGGCTGTCGACTGTTTGACGCACGCGGCCGCGCGTATATCGATGGTCTCGCCGGGCTTTATGTCGTCAATGTCGGTCATGGCCGAACCGAGATCGCGCAAGCCATGGCGCAGCAGGCGAGGGAGCTGGCTTATGTTTCTGCCGCCAGTTACACCAACATTGCAGCGGTTCAGCTCGCCGACGTGCTCGCCGGACTGACGCCAGGCGATCTCGACCGGTTCTTCTTCTGCTCCGGCGGCTCGGAAGCGGTCGAAAGTGCCTTGAAGATCGCCAAGCAGGTACAGGCGATGCGAGGTTTCCCCAAACGCTACAAAATTATCGCTCGCCGCGGCGGCTACCACGGTGCGACCTTCGGCGCAATGAGCATTACCTCGTCGCGCAATGAGAAATTTTTCGGGCCGTTCATGTACGGCGTGAGCTTCGTGCCCTCACCCAACCGCTACCGCAATGACTTCGGGATCGAAGGAGAGGAAGGGGATCTGCGCTGCGCCGAGGCAATTGAGGAGGAGATCCAGTCGCAAGGGCCGGATACGGTCGCGGCGGTGATTGGCGAGCCCGTCTCGGTGTCTAATTCGAACCATGTCCCATCGCCGCGTTATTGGCAACGGGTGCGGGAGATCTGCGATGCGCATGGCGTACTGCTGATCATGGATGAGGTAATCAACGGGTTTGGGCGCACCGGCACGATGTTTGCCACAGAGCAGTTTGGCGTCGTGCCGGATTTGATGACAATGGCCAAGGGATTGTCGTCCGGGTATGCGCCAATAGCCGCAGTCGCGGTCGGCAGACAGCTGTTTGACGAATTCAAAAAACAAGACGTGGCGCTTGCCCACTTGCTGACCTTTGGCGGCCAAGCGGTGTCCTGTGCCGCGGCACTGAAGAACATCGAGATTTTGCAGCGTGAGGAGCTGCCGCAGCGCAGCGCGCAGCAAGGCAGATACCTTCTCGGCCGGCTCGAACAGCTACGTACCCATCCAACAGTAGGCGACGTGCGCGGGCTCGGACTGATGTGCGCCGTCGAGCTCGTCAGGAACAAGCAGACAAAAGAGCCCTTCGGCTGGGGACCAGCTGCGGCGGCCCATCCGTTCAATCGCCGTGTCGCCGAGCTGATGGAGGAGCGTGGTCTTCTGACCCGCGTCTTTATGTCGATCCAGCTCTGCCCACCGCTCGTGATCGGCAGGGAGGAGATCGACGAGATGGTCGCGATCGTGGACGAAAGTCTTTCGGTCGCCGAGCAGGAGTTCGGCTTCGCTTGACGGGACCCGCTACCGGGTCCGGCCGACTGGGACGGCGGATTATACCGCTTTGCCGTCATTGCGGCGCCCCTGATCGACGCCGTATAAATAGAACCTCGTGGTCTCCGACCGGCGATCATCGCCGATGCCGGCTCTTGGCGTCCACTCGAGCAGGGGCACAGCCGAATCTCGGCACTCCAACAAGGGAGAGAATGTCTTGGACCTTGGATTGCAGGACAAGCATGCGATTGTGACCGGCGGCAGTCGGGGCATCGGCAAAGCCATCGCGCGAGAACTGGCTCGCGAAGGGGTCGATGTGGCGATCGTGGCGCGGAACAAGGGGGATCTGGAGGCAACGGCGCGGGAACTGGCCGCCGAGACGAACCGCAGCATCCTTCCGCTCGCGGCCGATGTCACCAGCAAGGAGCAGGTGGACCGCATGGTCGCCGAGGCGGCGCAGCAACTGGGCGGCCTGCACATCCTGGTCAACAGCGGGTCTGCGCCCGGCGGCTCGCCCACCGCGACCGGACCGATCGAAACCGTCGTCGACGAGGATTTGTTGCAGGATTTCAATGTGAAGTACGTAGGGGCGTTGCGCTGCTCCCGCGCTGTCATCCCGTTCATGAAGACGGCGGGCTGGGGCCGCATTATCAACATCAGCGGCGGCAACGCCCGCAACGCTGGCAACCTCAGCGGCGGTGCGCGCAATGCCGGCCTGGTGCACATGACAAAAACGCTGGCAGTCCAAATGGGCCGTCATGGGATCACGGTCAATTGCATCCATCCGGGCACGACCCGCACCGAGCGCACGCCGAGCTTGCTCGCCGCCCGCGCCGCCCAGTTGGGGTTATCCCCGGACGAGGTGGAGCGGCAGGACTTCGTTCCAGATTCGCCGCGGGGCAATGCCA
>JAFMSA010000181.1 GCA_017353855.1 Alphaproteobacteria bacterium | reverse complement strand
AGACGGAAAGGGTCAGCCATCGAAGCTTTCAGGAATGCTTCGGCAAGAGCGTGAAGCGGCGCACCCAGCCTGTTCGTCGCGATCCTCGCCGCTATCCACTCCCCGTGAAATCTGAAAGTGCTGGTGCCAGGGTGATCGCGTTCTCGACCAGGACGACGCCTGTCACATTTCAGCCACGACACCCGCGAGGACGTAAAGAAGCCGCTGTCGCAGCGCGTCCACGAAATCGCCGATGGCTCGCGCATGAGCTGTGGAGTACCTCCCGCAGAACCGCCTCACTTGAACCATGGGGAGGTCAAGAGGCTGGATTACCCGCTTGATCCGCTCACCTCTCGAATGGCGCGCCAGACCCGCTCCGGGGTCGCCGGCATTTCGATGTGGCGTACCCCGAGTTCGGCAAGCGCATCGACGATCGCATTGATCACGGCAGCGAGGGCCGGCGTCGTACCGCCTTCGCCACCGGAACGCACGCCGAGCCGATTGGTGGGCGCGGGCACTTCGCTGAGCGCGGTCGCAAGGGCCGGGAACGTGTCGGCACGCGGCATCGCATAATCCATGAAGCTTGCCGCGCGGAGCTGGCCGGTCTGCGGATCATAGTTGCAATCTTCGAGGAGCGCCTGGCCGGCGCCCTGGGCAATGCCGCCATGCGTCTGGCCATGCAGTATCATCGGGTTGACCGCGCGCCCGACGTCGTCGACTGCAGCATAGCCAACGATATCGACACCACCGGTTTCCGGATCGACTTCGACCTCGCAGACCTGCGCGCCGTACGGAAAGCTTGCGACCGGCAGCGTCTGGTCGGAAATGGCCGCGAGCGGCCCTTGCAGCTCCAGCGGCAGGTCAGTGCGGCAGGCCGCGGCGGCAATCTCGAAGATACCGATCTCGCGATCGGTGCCGGCGACCCGGAAGCGCCCGGCGTCAAATTCGATGTCGGCGACATCCGCCTCGAACAGATGACCCGCGACGCGGCGCCCCTTGTCGATGATCTCGTCCGTCGCCTGGCCGATGACGGGCACGGCGAGTT
Source organism: Alphaproteobacteria bacterium (assembly GCA_017353855.1). GTDB lineage: Bacteria > Pseudomonadota > Alphaproteobacteria > ATCC43930 > CGMCC-115725 > AP-15. The sequence continues at coordinate 6,611 of JAFMSA010000181.1, read as the reverse complement.
TCATTGAGCGCCCGGAATGTGACCCCCCGCCGGCCCGCACGCGCGCGGTGTCGTGCGCGATATAATCGATTGCTTCGAACGGCACGCCGAGCCATTCGGCGACGAGCTGCGCAAAGCTCGTCTCGTGGCCCTGCCCCGACGACATCGTCCCCATCACAAGCTCGACCCGGCCCTCGGGCGACACCGCGATCTCGGCGCGCTCGCGCGGCGCGCCGGTCGTGATCTCGACATAATTGGCGATGCCGATACCGCGCAGCCTGCCGCACTGCTTCGCCGCGGCTCGCCTTGCCGGAAAGCTGTCCCACTCGGCCAGCGCCAGCGCGCCCTCCATCGCTCTCCGGTAATCGCCACTGTCGTAAGCGATGCCGAGCGGGTTGCGGTAGGGCTGCAAAGCGACAGGCACGAGGTTACGGCGGCGCAGCGCAACGGCATCGAGACCGAGCTGGTCGGCCGCCAGATCGATCAGCCGTTCGATGACGAACATAACCTCAGGCCGGCCCGCACTGCGATATGGGGTCGTCGATATGGTGTTAGTGACGGCACCGCGACCGCGGACGTAAGCTGCCGGGATGTCGTAGACCCCCGACATCAGCCCGATGCCCTTCTGCAATGACACGAACGAGGCGGCCTGCGCGCCCAGATTGCTCAGATTGTTTGCGCGCATGGCGAGGAACTTCCCCTCGGCGTCTAGCGCCAGCTCGGCCCTCACCGCGAGATCACGCCCCTGGTAATCGCTGAGAAAATCTTCGCCACGCTCGCAGGCCCACTTTACCGGGCGGCCGACCCGTCGCGCGGCCCAGGGCAGCAGCGCATATTCGGGATAAAAGAAATTACGCGTGCCGAAATTCCCGCCCATGTCGCCGCAGACGACGCGCACCTTATCGGGCTCTACCCCAAGCACTCGCGCCAGATCGTCGCGCAGGGCGGTGACACCGCGGCCGGTGCCGGTGTGCAGCGTGTAGCAGCCATTCGCCGTGTCGAATTGGGCGATGTTGGTGCGCGGCTCCATCGGCACGCCGGTGACGCGCTGAATCCACGTATCGAGCCGCACAACATGCGCGGCGCATGCAAACGCCGCCTCGGTGGCCCCGCCGTCGCCGACCTCGACCTCGATGCAGAGATTGCCCGGCGCGGTGTCCCACAGTTGCGGCGCACCGGGCTTGATGGCGTCGGCGGCGCGGGCAACCGCCGTGAGCGGGTCGTAGACGACATCGACGAGCTCGGCGGCGTCCCGGGCCGCGTCGATCGTCGCGGCGACGACCATGGCGACAGGCTCGCCGACACAGCGCACCCGGTCGGTCGGCATCGGCCAATGCGGTGTGGCGATCGGCGCAACTCCGGCAACTCGCGGCGTAACATCGGGCGGCCGGCTGAGGCCCGGGTTGTGCGCGATCGCTCCGAGCCCGTCGGCGCGGTAATCGGCGCCGGTCAGTACGGCGAGAACGCCCGGCGCTGCTCGCGCCGACGCCGCATCGATCGCGACGATGCGCGCATGCGCGTGCGGCGAGCGCACAAACACCGCCTGCGTCAGGTCGGGCAGCGCCAGATCGTCGACAAAACAGCCGCGTCCTGTCAGCAGGCGGAAATCCTCCTTGCGCCGGACCGGCCGACCGATGCCGTAGCTCCCGCTTTCCGATGATTGCATGACGCCCACCCCTCGCTTTGCGGGCTATTCGAACATCCCCGCTGTAGACTCGATCCATCGGATCTGTTCCGCCGCGCTCGCTCTTCTGCGGTGGCGCCTTCCGTGTCAAACAGATTTCGAGCCGGCCTGAAAGACCAGATCAGCGCGCCGGCATGTATCCTCTCGGCACGACCATGAAAGGCGACAAGCAGTATGGCCCCGCCGGCGTGCCCGAAGCCGGGGCCCCGCCGGCGCACTCACCGCGCGGCTGGTGCAGAATTTGCTAGTTTTCCGAGACCGGTTCAAAACGGCAGGGATCAGCAATGGCTCACGGGATGACGCGCCGCGAATTCGCGGCAACCGCAGGAGCGGCAGCGCTCACCACTCTTGGCTTGAAGCCGGGCGCCAGAGCCGCCGAGGCGAAGACGTTGCGCTTTATCGTCCAGTCGGATCTCCGCGTCCTCGACCCGATCTGGACGACCGCTTATGTGACGCGCAACCATGGCTATATGGTGTTCGACACGCTCTTCGCGCTCGACTCCAAGTTCAAGCCACACCCGCAGATGGTCGGCGAATACGACATCTCCGCCGATAAGCTCGCCTACCGCTTCGCGTTGCGCGACGGGCTTAAATTTCATGACGGACAGCCGGTGCGCGGAGCCGATTGCGTCGCGTCGCTGAAGCGCTGGATGGCGCGCGACACGCTCGGCCAGACGCTCGCCACCGTGGTCGAGGAGATGAAGGGCGGGGACGACAAATCCTTCACGATCCGTTTGACGGAACCGTTCCCGCTATTGATCGAAGCCATCGCCAAAGTGTCGAGCCTGGCGCCGTTCATCATGCCCGAGCGACTGGCGAAGACCGACCCGTTCGAGCAAGTCACCGAGATGGTCGGGTCAGGCCCGTTTAAATTCGTGCAGAGCGAATTCGAGCCGGGCCATCGGACCGTCTATGTGAAGAACGCCGATTACGTGCCGCGCAATGAACCGCCGGACTGGGCCTCCGGCGGCAAAGTGGTCAAGGTCGACCGCGTCGAATGGATCGTCGTGCCGGATGTGATGACAAAAGCGGCAGCGCTACAGAGCGGGGAAGACGATTGGTGGGAAAACCCGCCGCCCGACCTGTGGCCCGTTCTCGCCGGCAATTCCGAGATCGTGCTGGCGCCGCTGGACCCGCTCGGCACGACCGGATGCCTGCGCTTTAACCACCTCTACCCGCCGTTCGACAATGTGAAAATGCGCCGGGCGGTTCAGATGGTGGCGAACCAGGCGGATTTCATGACGGCTTACGTCGGCGACCCGAAGAATTGGCAGCTCTGCCCGTCCGTTTTCACCTGCGAGACCCCGATGGCCAGCAATGCCGGCTCGGAGGCATTGAGCGGCAAACGCGATTTCGACGCGGCCAAGAAACTGATCGCCGAGGCCGGCTATAAGGGTGAAAAGATCGTTCTGCTCGACGCGGTGGACCAGCCGCTGATTCATGCCGAGGCGCTGGTCGCGACCGACTTGTTGAAAAGGCTCGGGCTTAATGTCGAGTACGTGACCAGCGACTGGGGCACCGTCGTGACGCGCCGCGCCTCCAAAAAACCGATCGACGAGGGGGGGTGGAGCATGTTCGAGACCGGCTGGGTCGGTGCCGACACGTTGGACCCCTCGCTCAACGTCATGCTGCGCGCCAACGGCGACAAAGCCTGGTTCGGTTGGCCGAGCGACGAGAAGCTCGAGGAGTTGCGCATGCAGTGGGTCAAGGCAACCGATTCGGAAGCGCGCCAAGAAATCGCCGGCAAGATCCAACAACGTGCGTTCGAGTTCGTGCCTTACATCCCGACCGGGCAATTCGTGACCAAAACCGCTTATCGCAAGAACCTCAAAGGCTATATCAGCGCTCCGGCGATCTTCATGTGGAATATAGAGAAGACGTGAATACGATCATAAGCCGCTCAGATGCCAGGTCTCGTCGAGCGAGAGGATCGTAAAATTGCCTTCCGCGAAGACGATTTCATTGATCGCACAAGGACGCTGCGCGAGCCCCCAGTAACGGGCAAGCGGAAGCTGGAACGCGTGCAGCAGGATCACCCGGTTGACGCTGTCGTGTCCGACGAGCACCACGGTATCGTTTGTATGCCGTGCGATTACATCGCGCATTGCCGAAACGCTGCGGGCTTGCACCTCCTGCAGCGTCTCGCCGCCCGGTATCGCCGCCCAATCGGGAGCCCGATACCACGTATCGAGCGCCTCGGGCCAGCGGCGCCTGACCTCGTCCGGTGTTAGGCCCTGCCACTCGCCGTAATCGATGTCGATCAAACCCTCCAGAGCATGCGGCGATAACGCGAACATCTTTCCGATCGCCTCGGCGGTCGCGCGACACCGACCAAGCGGGCTCGTATAGACGGTCGAAGGGGCCCAGGCCGCATGGATGCGATGCGCCGTCGCTTGCGCCTGTCGCCGGCCGTCCGGGGTCAGCGGCAGGTCCGCGCGCCCGCGAAAGCGTTCCGGCGAGATGCCCTCGACATGGCCGTGACGAACAAGAATGATCCTGGTCATCAAATGTCTCCGGGGCGTATACCCATGCCTTCAGGCGTGGGGAGGAGCCCCGTCGCATGGACGCGGACTCCTGAGTTTGCCCGTAAGGGCCTAGTGACGAGGAACTTGCGTTCCTGCTCCTCTCGCCAATATTGCCGGGCAGCGTTTGAGACAAGCCCGTTTCGTCCCCGCCCCCGGGGTCGCCAACAGCCTGTCCTTCGAGAGGTCCGAACTGAGGAGGCGTTAGCCGTGAGGCTGCGCACATGACGGCGCCCTTTCGAGTGCGGTACTGAGTCTACCCTTTGTTCACGATTTCCAGGAGGTGACGTCATGCCCGCTGACCCCAACCGCGTGATTCTGACCGGGGAAAACCCGTTCATCCGCTTAAGCGTGAACGACGGAGATCCCTTCACGACCAATGCCAGCTTCTGGCGCATCATCACCTGTCCGGCGGGACCCGGACATGTCCTCTATCTCAACAGCGAACTTACCGGCAATCGCTGGCGCATCTATGCCGACAACATTGCGATGGCACGTTGGCTGCAAACCACGGTCCAGGGCATGCTCAATCCCGAGACGGCCGACGTGGCACTCCCGGTGGTCGATGCCCGGTTCAGCAAATCCGGTGATCCGCGCTATTTCTGGACGGAGCGGGTCACGGCCAGGGACGAAGAGATCGCGCTGACCTGGTATCAGATCGGCGACCCCTTGCTGATCCACACCTCGCCCAACGAGGATCCGGCTCGTCCCTATGGCGTATGTACGCTTCTGATCCCCACTCTCGGCGCGCGGCTGACGCGCAATGATGCCGAGGCGGCAGGCCGGCCCTGGCCGAGAGAACGTGAGGGTCGGCCTTTCAGCACCTGCGCTTTGGCATTCTCCGAAAGCTGGACGGAAGCCCGCTAGGCCGCCGCGGCGGCCCGGCCCCCCTCAAATATCCGCGTAGGCGCGGGTTTCGGCACGCGCGCCGGGGTGCGTGACCGCCCCTTTTTCCGCATCGCCCACGGTCTGGGAATAGCGCCACAGGCAACCGGACTGGTGATCGTTCTTCCGTGGCGTCCAGGCGCGGTGCCGTTCGGCGAGCTCGCTGTCGCTCAACGCCACATCGAGCGTGCCCGCTTCGGCGTCGATCGTGATCCTGTCGCCGTTGCGGATGAGGCCGATCGGACCGCCGATCGCGGCCTCGGGGCCGACATGGCCGATGCAGAAGCCGTGCGTAGCGCCCGAGAACCGGCCGTCGGTCAACAGCGCCACCTTCTCGCCCATCCCTTGGCCGTAGAGTGCCGCGGTGGTCGACAGCATCTCGCGCATACCGGGCCCGCCGCGCGGCCCTTCATAGCGGATGACAATGACGTCGCCCTCCTTGTAGCGGCGCTTGTCGACCGCCTCGAACGCGTCCTCCTCGCGGTCGAAACACAGCGCGGGGCCCTCAAAACGCACGCGCTGCATGCCCGCTACCTTCACAATCGCTCCCTGCGGAGCGAGGTTGCCCTTCAGCACGACGTGCCCGCCGGCCGGCGCCAATGGCTTCGAGGTCGGCCGAACAACCTCCTGCTCCGCAGGCACTGCCACATTCTTCAGGTTCTCGGCCACGGTCTTCCCCGTCACCGTCATGCACTCGCCGTGCAGAAAGCCGCCTTCGAGCAGCGCCTTCATCAACACCGGCACGCCGCCGATGTCGTGCAGGTCTTTCATGACATAACGGCCGCCCGGCTTCAGGTCTCCGATATAGGGCGTGCGCTTGGCGACCTCGCCGAAATCGTGCAGGTCGAAATCGATCCCCGCTTCGTTGGCGATCGCCGGGATATGTAGCGCACCATTGGTCGAACCGCCGGCAGCGGCAACGACCGTCGCGGCATTCTCGATCGCCTTGCGGGTCACGATATCGCGTGGCCGGATGTTCCGGCGAAGCAGGTCCATCACCACCTCACCCGAGGCCTCGGCATAGGCGTCACGCGAGTCGTAGGGTGCCGGCGCGCCGGCCGAACCGGGCAGCGCCAACCCGATCGCCTCGGAAACGCACGCCATCGTATTGGCAGTGAACAATCCGCCGCATGAGCCGGAAGACGGACAGGCAACGCATTCGAGCCTGTGCAATTCCTCATCAGAGAGCATGCCGATATTGTGCTCACCCACTCCTTCAAACACATCCCCGATCGTTACATCCTTGCCCTTGAAGCGACCGGGCAGGATCGAGCCGCCATACATGAACACCGACGGCACGTTGAGCCGCAGCATCACCATCATCAGCCCGGGCAGCGACTTGTCACAGCCGGCGAGGCCGACGAGCGCGTCATAGCAATGGCCGCGCATCGTCAGCTCAACCGAGTCGGCTATGACCTCTCGGCTGACCAGTGACGACTTCATACCGTCATGCCCCATCGCGATGCCGTCGGTCACCGTGATCGTCGTGAATTCGCGAGGCGTACCGCCTGCCGCGGCAACCCCTTTCTTGGTCGCCTGAG
>JAFMSA010000770.1 GCA_017353855.1 Alphaproteobacteria bacterium | reverse complement strand
ATCCGGAAACCGCCGCGCCTCGGCAACGGTGACCCGGATGCGCTCGACCGTATCGGTCACCAGGACTGTCTGCAATACCCCGGTGGCGATGCTCGCCAGACGCTCTTCGACGGTAGCGCCCGTTGGCGCGATGCTTTCGAAGGAGCTGGCCATTTGCCGCACCTTGCGCGCCATGACCGCGGTGAACAGCGCCTCCTTGCCCGGAAACCGCGCGTAGATAGTCGGCTTTCCGGCATGCGCGACGTCGGCGATCTCATCGACGCTCGCGCCCTCGAAGCCGCGCTCGAGAAACACCTTCGCGGCCGCGTCCAAAATCCGCTCCTCAACCTCGCCGGCCAGCGCCCGCGGCGGTCGGCCGGATCGGACCACGCCGCCCCCGGCGGAACGTCTTCTCGTTACCGTTCTGTCTTCCATAACGCCCCTTTCTCTGGCCTCGGTCGGCTCCGCACGCGCCCCGAGGCCCTTGATTTGGCTCCGCATCTCACCATCTAGATGAAGAACGATACGGTTCCGTTTCGTTCTAACAAACGCTTTTGTGATGATGTTAGATCCCAATAGTCGAGAAGTCGGCAACGAAACTCTCCCGGACGGCCGGCAGTCCGGTCCCGCGTCGGCTCCCCAAAAGGGCAAGCCGAACGGCGGCTTTGCCGACGGGGAGCTCCGGCTTCGCTCCCCGGCGCGCCGGGAGCCGCCGCGCGCCGACCCGCCCGGGCGGCCGCAGCCTCCGGAGCCGGACAAAGATCTCAAGCCGCAGACCCACGATGCGGACGGCAAAGCGCGCAGAAGCTGGCTTCGCCGGCATTCGACCGCGCTCGTCTTTGGTTTGCTGTGCCTGACGCCGGCCGTGCCGGCCGGATACCTTTACTGGGACCACGCCAGCCATTTCGAGACGACCGACGACACCTACATCGCGGCGCGCCAGTTCGCGATCGCTCCCGAGGTGTCTGGCTACATCACGGCCGTTCCGGTCACCGATAACGAGCACGTCGCGGCCGGCGGCGTGATCGCCCGCATCGACGATCGCAATTATCGCGCCGCCCTCGCTCAGGCCAAAGCACAAGTGGCCGGCGCGCGGGCGAACATCGAAAACATCGATGCGCAGATGGGTGTGCAGCAGGCCCAGATCAACGCTGCCGAAGCGCAGGTGAACAGTGCGCAGGCGGCGGTAGTATTCGCGCAGCAGCAGGCCCAGCGCTACCAATATCTGTCACACACCATCGCGGGCACGGTTCAGAACGCCCAGCAATACGCCTCGCAGCTGCATCAGCAACAGGCTGCACTCGACAGCGCGCAAGCCACGCTCAAGCAGGCGCAGCGGCAAGTCGATTCGCTGAAGGCGCAACGCGACAGCGCCGTGGCGAGCCTGGCGCAGGCGAAAGCCCAGCGTGACCAGGCCCGACTGAACCTTTCCTATACGACCGTTACGGCAGCCCAGCCGGGCCGTGTCGTCCAGCTTGCCGCCGCCGTCGGCCAATACGCCCAACCGGGCACGAACCTGACGATGTTCGTGCCGGACGACATCTGGATCACAGCGAACTTCAAGGAGACGCAGCTCGACGCGATGCGGCCCGGGGAACCCGTGACCATTGACATCGACGCCTATCCGGAACGCACGATCCACGGCCATCTCGCCAGCGTTCAGCCCGGCTCCGGGACCGCCTTCTCGCTCCTCCCGGCTCAGAATGCTACCGGAAACTGGGTCAAGATCGTGCAACGCGTGCCGGTCAAGATCGTCATGGACGATCCGCCGACGGACGTCGCGCTCGGCCCGGGCATGTCCGTCGAGGCGAGCGTGCGAGTGAATCCACACCCGTCGCTCTATGAGCAGTTGAAGGCGTGGTTATGAGCGCCGCCGCAACCCGAGCGGGCGCTCCCGCGGCCGGCGGCGTAGGCGCCAACCCATGGCTGATTGCCGTATTGGTCGCGTTCGCCGTGTTCATGGAGGTGCTCGACACCACCATAGCCAACGTGCTGCTGACCTACATGGCCGGTGGCCTCGGCGTCAGCGTCGACGAGGCGTCCTGGGTCGTGACGACCTACCTGGTCGCCAACGCCGTCGCCCTGACAGCGAGCAGCTTTTTCTCGCGGCAACTTGGCCGCAAGACCTTCTTCCTGATTTGCCTGGCCCTATTCACCATAAGTTCAGTGCTCTCTGCATACGCCTGGAATCTGCAGGCGCTCTTGCTGTTCCGCATCATGCAGGGTCTCGCCGGCGGCGGCATGGTGCCCGTCGCGCAGTCAATCCTGGCCGATTCCTTTCCCCCGGAAAAACGCGGCCAGGGCTTCGCGCTCTTCGGTGTGGCCGTGGTCGTGGCGCCGGTGGTCGGGCCGGCGTTCGGTGGCTGGCTCGCCGACAATTTTTCCTGGCGCTGGAGCTTCCTCATCAACGGCCCGGTCGGCTTAATCGCGATCGCGCTGATCGCGATACTCCTGCGCGAGTCCGCTGCTGCAGTGGCAGAACGCCGACGGTTACGGCAGCAAAGGGTCCAGTTCGATCTCGTCGGCTTCG
>JAFMSA010000180.1 GCA_017353855.1 Alphaproteobacteria bacterium | reverse complement strand
CTTGACGCAGCCGGTGGGACGTCATTTCGGGCGGGTCATCCTCGTAACCGAGCATTGTCTGGAACACCTCGACCTCGTTGACCCCGCGCGGCCGGATTTGGCGCACCGCCAGGCTGTTGCTGATCTGCACAAAGACGGCGGACGGAAATACCGAGCTGATCGCAATATTCAGCCGGTCGGCGCGCTCGGGGCGGAAAGCGACCAGGCCGGGCTCCTGCAGCGACAGGAAATCGTTGCGCACTCCCGCTCCCGCATAGGCCTGGCGGGCGAACTCGTCGGTATCACTATCTGCTTGCGCCCACGTGATATTGTGGCGGTGGCGCGGATCCATTTTCACACCGCCGGCCTGGGTCGACCGGTCGAGCCCGAATGTGACGAGAAACTCGTGCAACAGGCTGGCATGGTAGTTGTCGCGCGTATTCTCGGCATAGAGCTTCCAGTTCCCTCGGATCCGTTGCCGGTTATAGCCGAGCACGCGGACCGGCCGGTCGAAGAGCCGCCGCAGCTGAGCGAGGATGGGTGCGCCGAGATAGTCCGCGAGCGGTTCGGCATCCTCGGCGAGAGTGCCGAACAACGCTCCTTTGATATTGTCGACCCGCAGTCGCCGCAGCCCGTGCATGCGCAGATCGAAACTCGCATCGAGCCCGCCCTTTCCGCGCAGCCCGCGGCGGAAAGGGATCGCAGTCAGCGCGCCATCGAGCCCGTAGCACCATTGGTGGTAAATGCATATGTGCTGCTCGGCATTGCCGGAGATTTCCCGCCGCACCAGCGCACCGCGATGAGCACAGCGGTTGACGAAGGCCCTGATCGCGCCCGACTGGTCCCGATTGACGATAATCGGCGTGTCACCGACATAGGTTGCGCGGAAATCTCCCGGATTGGGAATTTCCGCGTCGAGCCCGAGAAAGTTCCACGCCGGGCCGCGGAAAATCCGCTCCTGCTCGCGCGCATAGAGTTCGGCATCGTGGTAGAGACGGTAGGGCACCCGGCTGTAGTCGGGCGCCGGCCAAATGGCAGCGGTTATCATACTCGTTCGCCCCCGCAGTCGACGGAAATGGACACTTGGATTTCAGACACGTCCGCCCCTTTCTTTACTCTTGGACCTCGAGAGCCGCCTGAGCGGGTAAGAATAGCCCGTGACGGCGACGTCGGCATCGCTTGCGTGATCACATGCAATGCATCGGAAGCCTGGCCACGGCGGCTGCGCGGGTGTGCTACGACAACTCGCGGCAGGTACGGGCCATGCCTTGCGGATCATCGATCCCATGCGGCGCCGGGTCTGCTGGCATTCAATCTCACGCCCCCTTACCTTCACGGACGACAACGCCGCCGGGAAGCCGCTGTCGCTCGCTGATCAGATTAAGAGGCAGACGACCGGGAAGCCGGCCCCGGGGGGTGTGCGGAGGACTGGTATCCAATATCCGCTCCGGACGATGATGCCGCGGCCCGACGCATTGCTGTCCGCTATTGCACATCCTCGGCCACTTTGCCCGCCTGTGTCGAGAGTGGCCATTCGGCGACGGACTCGCCCGCCGGCGATCTGATTAACCTCGCATTGTCACCAGAGGCCCCTGCGGCCGCCGAGCTTGTCTCTGGACCGATGTTCTGGTTTAATTCTGCCTTGTGGTACGCTTGGCTGTGGCCCGATATAAAAGATTACGATCGAGCAAATGTCGGAAAGGAACAAGAAATGGCGGCGGCGCGGCCGGCCCCTGACCGATACGGTCTTGCACTAAAGAAAGACAGGCTGCTCGCCATCATTCGGCGCGAGTCGGTCCTGCGGGATCGGGACTTTATGCTCACTTCCGGACGGCCGAGCAATTTCTTTATAGACTTGAAGAAAACGATGTTCGATCCGGAGGGAGCATCGTTGCTCGCCGACTTGCTGTTCCACCGGATCAGGGATGACGATGTCGACTATATCGGCGGAATGGAAGCAGGGGGTATCCCGATCGTCGCCATCGTGAGCATGCGGAGTTGGCCCGAGAAGCCGCTCAGAGGCTTTTTTGTGCGAAAGGCAGCCAAGGGCCATGGCACCGACCAGCGCATCGACGGATTTATCGAGCGGGGATCGAAAGTCATTCTCTTCGAGGACGTCACCACGACCGGCGGCTCGGCGATGCAGGTAGTCCACCAGGCCAGACAATTGGAGTGCGCGATATTGAAAGTAATCAGTGTCGTCGATCGGCTGGAGGGAGCGCAGGAAAATTTTCGCACGGCGGGGATCAAATTCGAGGCTCTGTTTACCTGGCGTGACCTCAGTTGACCAAGTCGGTGATTGATCTGGCGGCGGCCCACCTCAAGCGCCAATTCGCGTATCAGGCGCAGCGCGGCCGGTTCGGTAGTGTGGACGCGCTGCTCGAATTGGCGATATCGGCCCGCGGCTGCGTGGCTTCTTCGATGTCCTCGAGCCGGGTTGCAGTGGCGTTTGTGCTCGAAAGGGTGCTCGATCAATGCGCCGAAGACCTCGACACCCGCCCTGTGCGGGTCCCCGAAACTGCGGAACTGGCCGGCCGGCTTCGCCACCCGGTCTCGCGCGCAGTCGACTACTTGAGCGGAGGCAGTGACGATCCGATCGAAATCGCAGCCGCTCTGATCAAAGCGCGCTCGGCGAGACACCGCTGAGGGTTACTGAAGCGCCTGGCGCAACACGAGAGCAAGACGAACCCCGGCCTTTGCCAGCTGCTCCTTTATCGCTGCCTTGGCGCGGGCATGGTAACCGGCCTCGAGGCGGTATACCGGCACCGCACCACAGGGGTCCTTTGCGCCCTTTGTCACGGGAAAACCAGTTTCGCCGGCGTGCGCATGCGCAGGGAAATTGTAGGCGATCCCTTTGGCCAGGTTATAGGATTCCTGTGCCCAGTCGTCCGCCGTATTGCCGGACCATCTTTGGATCTCGGCCGGGGTCAAACTTCCTGTCAGTTGTCTGGCCGCCTTTACGGGATCCTTTCCCATGGCTTCGGCCACCAGCGTATCCTCCCAATAGGTGGTGAGCCTGACCGGTGTCCGGGCTCCGGGAGGAAGCACTGCAACGCAGCTGCCGGTCTGATCATTGCGCTCGATCGTATTGAGCGGATCGTGGACATCACCGACCAAATTCAGCAGAAACTGCAAAGCCATCAGCCGTTCGCTTTGAGAGGTGCCTGGCTCGCGCAGTTCCTTTTTGAACTGATCTATTTTGTCGACGACGCAATTGTCTTGCGGCGCATGGCTCGCCGGCACCATCGCGGGTAGGGCGGGGCGGCCGAAACATGACTTGTTCAGATCCGGTTTCTCGGAATCGAGGCGAACATAATGCCACTTCGACGTTGCTGCCCGCCCTTCGGGGCTCTTCTCGCGCAGCGCATCGGCCCAGGTAGCCTCGCTGGCGATGTCGGTTTTCGTCCAGTCATTGGATTTGTCGGTCGCGAGGATACCGGCAATTTTCCTGTGCGTCGGCTGATCCTGAGTTTGCAGCAGTTGATCGGCGACGAGCGCGATGATCTGGTGCGCTTCGCCACCCCAGGCCCAACTCTCTGCCGGCTGCCAAACCGATGCAGCCGCCAGAAAACAGATGGCGTAGTAAGACCGGTACGAGTTCATTGTGATCTCCGCGCCGGCGAATGCGTGCCCGGCGGACGGCTGTTATGCTAGCATTATTGCGGACCAGACCAGAGCTTCTCCCCGACCTCCGCCGACTTGCGTCACAATGCCATCCCTGCCCGCCTCGGACGCCGTTTTCAGCCGGCCGCTGAGCCTTCGGGAGCGCGCCGTCCACTTCCGTTCGGACGGCTTGGCATTGTCGCCTGCCGAGTACGCTCGGCTGTTGGTCCAGCTTGCCGAGAACGGCTGGATTACCGCCGACGAGTTCTCGCGGGAGGGTATCGTCACGACGCTCGAAGAGCGTATTGCCGCGGTGCTCGGCAAGGAAACGGCCGTGTTCATGCCGACCGGGACCCTTGCCAACAACCTCGCGCTTCGGCTGCTCGCCCAGCGCGGCAGTCGCGTGCTCGTGCAGCGGGAAAGCCATATTTACAATGATTCGGGTGATTGCGCGCAGGCGCTGAATGGCCTGACCCTGATCCCTCTCGCCCCTGGCCGCGCCACCTTTACGCTCGCCGAGGCGACGGCTGAAATCGCCCGTGGCGAGGAAGCCCGCGTATCGGCACCGGTCGGGGCGATCTCCATCGAGTCTCCGGTCCGTCGTCTCTTCGGCGAGGTTTTTGAGTTTGCGGAGATGCAGCACATCGCCGCATTGGCGCGCACCCGCCGGATCGGCCTTCACCTGGACGGTGCCCGGCTGTTCCTGGCTTCGGCCTATACAGGGATAGCGCCTGAGCGCTACGCCGCTCTTTTCGACACCGTCTATGTCTCCCTGTACAAGTATTTCAACGCCGCCGGCGGTGCCGTACTCGCCGGACCCAAACAGCTCCTCGAAGGGCTATATCACCAGCGGCGCATGTTTGGCGGCGGCCTCCGGCAAGCCTGGCCTTACGCGGCGGTCGCGCTCTACTATCTCGACGGGTTCAGCGAACGCTTCCAGCGGGCCGCAGCCGCAGCGGAGGTTCTGTTCGAGCGGCTCGCCAAACACGAGAACTGTGAGGTGCTGCGCTCCTCGGCGGCGACCAACGTCACGCGCCTGCGCGTTTTGGGCACAGCCAGCGCCGCTCTTCCGGAACGGCTGCTGCCTCGCGGAATTGCGATCGGCTCGGCGCTGCAAGCCTCACCCGGTCGCGCTGAATTCGAGCTGTTTACTAATGAAACGATCCTGCGCCGCCCAATAGCGGAGATCATCGAGATTTTTGCACAAGCGCTGTGAGCATGGATCGGCCGACGTCTTCATATTGACGTCGAGCAGCCTGCCGATTACGTAGACCTAGCCATGGCTTTGCTTCCGATCATCACCGCCCCTGACCCGAGGCTCAAGATCAAGGCGCGGCCGGTCCCGGCCGTCGACGCCAAGGTGCGGCGGCTGATGGATGACATGCTTGAAACGATGTACGCCGCCATCGGTATTGGCTTGGCCGCACCGCAGGTCGCCCAGGCGAGCCGGGTGATTGTGCTCGACGTGGCGCGAGACGGCGAGAAACCACAGCCACTGAAGCTCGCCAACCCCGAGATCCTTTGGCACTCACCCGAGCCGATAACCTGCAACGAGGGGTGCCTGTCGCTGCCGGAACATTATGCGGAGGTAACGCGCCCGGCTGCGATCCGCGTGCGTTATCTCGACGACCAGAACGAACTGCGAGAGATGGACGCGTCGGGACTTCTCGCCACCTGTCTGCAACACGAGATCGATCATCTCGACGGCATTCTCTTTGTCGATCATCTCTCCCTGGTCAAGCGGGGGATGATCCTGCGCAAGCTCGCCAAAGCGAAGCGGGGACGAGCGCCCGTTCCCGCGTAGGCCCGAACAGAGTTGGCGCGGGCGGAGCGGGCGATGGACACGGCCGCCCGGAAGCGGACGCTGGATCTCGTTTTTATGGGAACCCCGCCGTTTGCGGCGACCGTTCTCGAGGCACTGATTGCGGCCGGCCACCGCATCCTCGGCGTCTACACACAGCCGCCGCGCCCGGCGGGTCGCGGACACCGGCTGCAACCCTCGCCGGTTCAGTCGCTCGCGGCGGCACACGGGTTCAGCATCCACGCTCCAGAGACGCTGCAGCGAGAGCAGGCGCACTCAGACTTCCGAGCACTGGGTGCCGACGCCGCGGTCGTCGCGGCTTACGGTTTGATTTTGCCCCGCCCGATTCTCGAGGCCCCGCGGTTCGGGTGCCTGAATGTGCATGCGTCACTGCTGCCGCGGTGGCGGGGCGCGGCGCCGATTCAGCGCGCGCTGCTCGCCGGCGATCGAGTGACCGGGATTACGATTATGCAGATGGAGGAAGGGCTCGACACCGGTCCGATCCTTATGAAACAGGAGGTTCCAATAGCTCGCGAAGCAACCGCCGCCGGCCTTTCGGCCGATTTGGCGATGCTCGGTGGGCGACTTATCGTTGCCACCCTCGACGCCATAAGCCGGGGTGTCGCGAGCTTCCGGCCGCAACCGCAAGACGGCATCACATATGCGCGCAAGATCAGGCGCGAGGAAGGGCGGCTGGATTGGCGGCTGGCGTCGACGGATCTCGATCGGCGGGTTCGAGCATTCGATCCATGGCCGGGCGCCTATTTTGAGATCGGCGGCGAGCGCATCCGGGTGCACGCCGCGGCTGAGCTGCCTGGGCCGGCCGGCGGTCTCCCGGGAACCGTTCTCGACGATCGCCTGACGATTGCTTGCGGTGAAGGCGCGTTGCGGCTGGCGCGGCTGCAGCGGGCGGGCAGAGCACCGCTCGACGCGCCAGCCTTCCTTCGCGGCTATCCGATCGCACCCGGCACGGTGCTTCCATGTCCCGCTACAAGCTGATCATCGAATACGACGGCGGCGGGTTGGTCGGCTGGCAAAGGCAGGCGAACGGGCTGTCGGTTCAGGAGGCCTTGGAGAATGCGGTAGCGCGATTCTGCGGGCAAAACACCGCCGTGCACGGAGCCGGGCGGACGGATGCGGGAGTCCACGCCCTTGCGCAGGCTGCCCATCTCGATCTGATCCGGCCTGTGACGCCCGAGGTGCTCCGCAGCGCCGTCAATCATTATCTGCGGCCTGCCGCGATCAGCGTTCTGTCGGTCGAAATCGCGCCGGACTCGTTTGATGCGCGGCTCTCGGCGACGGGGCGTGTCTACCTCTACCGTATGCTCAACCGGCGAGCGCCGCCGGCGCTCGAACGAGGGCGGGTATGGCAGGTGGTCCGGCCGCTCAATATCGAGGCGATGCGTGATGGCGCCCGATATCTGATCGGCCATCACGATTTCTCGACCTTTCGCGATTCGCTGTGCCAGGCGAAATCGCCGATCAAGACCCTCGAAGCACTCGAGGTTCGCAGGGTCGGCGAGGAAGTCCACATTGAGGCGCGAGCGCGCTCGTTCCTGCACCATCAGGTCCGCAACATGGCGGGCACGCTGAAGCTGGTCGGGCTCGGACGTTGGCGGCCCGAAGATGTCGCGCGCGCTCTCGCTGCGCGCGATCGCCGGGCCGGCGGCCCGACCGCGCCGGCCGAAGGCCTTTATCTGGTCGAGATCCGTTATCCTGCCCGTATTGAAGAGTAAAATCCGCCCACTAGGCCTGGATATTACAATCGGGCTTGCCAAATACGAGGCAGGCTACTAAAGAAAAATGGCAGGGGGCGGCGAAAGGACGCACCATCCGTAACCGTTATATTTCGGTCTGATTCGCATTGTCAGATGAGATCCGACCTAGTCTGTCGAATTCAAGAGGAATGAGGCGAGTGATGCGCAACGCGAGATTCGCGATCCCTTCGCTCGAGACGCCGGCAAGCCCGACAACGCCCGACCGCGAATTTCCGGCCGGCACCCTGCTCTATCTCGTACTAGTCGGGCTCGTCGCCGTGGCGACCATCGGCGTCTTTTTTGGCACTGGATTCTCCCTGCTCGGGCCGCCCAGGGGAGAGAAAATTGCCGCGTCGAACCCGCGAGCTTCCGATTCGTCGCCTCATGCCACGCAAGATGCGGCGGCCGTCGCCGCTCTGCCGGCCCCCACCGTCTCGGAGCAACAGCAAGAAGCCGAGAGCGGGCCTCCCCCACAGCAACACGCTTCTCCTGCAGCTGCTGCCAGC
>JAFMSA010000179.1 GCA_017353855.1 Alphaproteobacteria bacterium | reverse complement strand
CGCCGAACATTGCGGCGTGCCAGACCGGCATCTGCCGATTGCGCCACAGAAAAGCGCACCGCAGGACCTCTTCGCCCGTCGCGGCAACGAGCATGAGCAATATGAGAGAATGAGCAAAATGACCCCACGGCTCGTGCGTCCGCAAAAGCACCAGCGCATTGGGTATGGGCATCATGAAGAGCGCAGAGATAAAGACAATGAATGCGTAGACGAGGCCGCCGACATTGCCGGCGACGAATATGGCGGCAGCGCCGAAAAAGAATTGGCGCCACGGCGCGCCGCCACGCCAGCGAAGCACGAGCGCGAACAGCAGCACAAATGCGACATAGAGCGCGGCGATGACAGGTCGAGGCACGTTGGCTCCACGAGAGGAGGAGATGGCGGCAATCCCTTTCGAGGCTACCGTCATCCCCCGCTGATCAAAAGATCGGCGGCCCAAGCGTTCCAGTTGGCTCGGGTCGCGGTGCCCGCATTCTGCCAGGCAACGATTGCGCCGGCGACAATTGCGCCCGGACCCTGCTGCCGGACGGAAGCGACACTAGCCCTCCCGATCCTCCGCGTCTTTGGCGGCTGATGACACGACTTGTTGGGTCTAGGCCTAGTGGCAGGTCTTAAAAGCATCGAAGTAGCCGACATCGACCTCGCGCTGATGCCGCGTCCCTCTCGCTCGTCGGAGCGAGGTCCGGGCATCGAATCGGCCGATACGAGGCGCAGGGAGAATAAGCCCTCGCGGAACTTTACGCCAAGCTCGACGAGATGGCCGCGCGGTAACGCGCGTTTGAGAGTTAGCATGAGCCGGGCGAGGAGGAGCGGGAGCGATGCTTGCACGAGCTCGAAGCCTGGTTCGTCGAGCGCGCGAAGCAGGGATATTCGCTCCAATAGTCAGTGGCGCTTAGCGGCGCGGGATTGCTCGGGAATGACCGCGCCGGTCGTCGCTTTGGTGTAGATTTGAAGAATTCCACAATCGGGCGGGTCTGTGCAGGTTTACGGATAGCTTTTCGGCTTGCCGGTTTGCGGGTCGATCTCGTAGGTCTTGCTGGTGTCTGGGTTGGTCATCGTCTTGCCGTCGGAGTTAACCAACAGATCGCCGTGCGGAATTTTAATGGGCTGTGGCGGCGGCTTGTACTGCTCGTTGCACACGCCGGCCGCGACCTTGACGCCGGCGTCGGTTGGCATACGGGCGGCCCGGTTCAGACAATCATCCAAATCGTCTGCCCATGCTGGGGCTGTCCCGACCGTCAATGCGATGGCGCTCGCGGCGAGCGCCAGTTTCATCGTGTTCATGTTAGTCTCCAGCGGAAAAAATACGGCCAGCACGAGGGGGTGGCTGGCCGTGACATCAGTGTTTCGCGGGTCATGGCAGTGAGCCTCGAACGCGCAATCTCATTCCGCAGCTTCCATCACCCGCGCCGCAGTGATCTGCAACTCGCCCGCCGCAAACCTGGCGTGGTCGCTGTCGATGTCGCCCAGCCAGTGGCGGTAAACATCGAACGTCATCTGGATCGACGAATGCCCGAGCAGTCCCTGCAGCCGCTTGGGCGGAAAACCCTGCTCGATAGCCCAGGATGCGAAGAAATGGCGCAGCGCGTAACCCATAGCGGGGCCGGTTTCGCTCATCCACGATACCCAGAGAGCGCTGCAACGCTGCAAAACCGCGCGCGGCGATGTTGGCGTGCGATTCGACATTGCCGCGCCCGTTGGGGAAGACGAGTCCGAGCCTGCCCCTGGGGAAGATGAGCTTCCACTCGCGCAGCGTGTTGACGACGATCGGCGCCATCGGAATCGTGCGCTCGCCGGCGGCCGATTTGGGATTGCCGATCGTGCCCCAGAGATCGGCACGTTGGCGGACATGGATCACGCGCTTGTCGAAATCCACTGCGCCCCAGACGAGCCCGCGCGCAGCTCACTGGCGCGCATGCCGGTGAACACGGCCGCCACAAAGAACGGGCGCCAGCGTCCCTGCGCGCGGTCGAGGAGCAGCAAAATCCCCTCTTTCGACGGCACGTCGCGGCGTTGCGGTACTGCAAGGGCGTCGAGCGCTCGAGCTGTTCCACCTCACCGCGCTTCAGCCACAGCCCGGCGGCCTCGAACACCGTGATCGAATTGCTCTCGGGGGTGTGGACGCCGCGCGCCACCTCGCCCTCGGTGAGCACCAGGAACGCCTTGGCGGCCTTGCGAGCGGAACGCCTTGTTGTGTCGGCGGCCGTGATGGTCCTTGCACGCGGCCACCCAGCGCACCCGCTCGCGCTTCCGCACCCGTCCAGGTGCGCTTATAGACGCTTGCCGTGTCCGACCTGGCGGCCGGGGGGTGGTGTCCTCGATCAGCTCGAGCCGCCGTTCTACCGCTGCATCCGCCGATCGAAATTGTCGAGGCGAGAGTGCAAGCTCGCGTAATCGCCGTGCAGATTGGCGATTTCCATTTTGATGCCGCCGATCTCGCGCTCGATCCGGGCGAGGCAGACGGTCTGCTCGTCCATGACCCGGTCGAGGCGGTCGAAGCGTTCGTCGAGGCGCGCAAAACGTGCCCGCAGATAGTCGAGGATTTCGCTATTTTGTGTTTCAGCCATTATCGTGTGTGTCCTCACGATGGTGGTCAGAGGTGCCGTACAGGCCCAAAACTGTGCGGCGCCTCGCCCTTCTCGGGCACTTCGGAATATACGCTTTAGAGACGTTGCACGCTTGATATTTCCGGCCGAAACATTGCTTTCAGACTATCGGATGGGTCCTTTAATCGTCGCGCCGGGATTCCGTGCTGGGCGCGGGTTCCGCGTCATCGCGGTGTTGTGTGAAGTACGGGCGATATGGGAGTTCCGATGATCCTGCGCTCCAATCTGCCGCGGCTGCGCCAATGCGCGCTTGCCGCCGAACGCATCCTCGACGTTGGCGGGTGGTGCCGACCATTCAACCTGGCGACGCACGTCATCGACCTCTGCCCGTATGACACGCGGCGAGCGCACGACGCGCTCGATCCCGAAGACGCGGAGCGGTTTACCGCGGCGACCTGGACCGTCGCCGATGTCTGCGCCCCACCCTGGCCCTACCCAGACAAGCAGTTCGATTTCGTGCTGTGCTCGCACCTGCTCGAGGACGTCCGCGATCCGATCTCCGTCTGCCGCGAACTGAACCGGGTCGCCCGGGCCGGCTATATCGAGACACCGTCGCGGCTCAGGGAAATCTTCGCCAAATCGGCGCCGGGACCGTTCGGTCGCTGGCGCGGCCGGGCCCCTGAGGTCGGCTTCTATCACCACCGCTGGTTCGTCGAGGCCGCGGGTACACATCTGCGCTTCCTCGCCAAGACCGCGGCGCTGATGGAGCGCCACGAAAACTACCTCACCCAGCGCGGTCTCGGCCGCAAGCTAGCCGAGGCGGAAAGCGGGCTCGGCCTGTTCTGGGTGGGCGGCTTCACCTACGAGGAGGTGTTCGCCGACCCGCGCGTCGAATATCCGGATTACCGCCGCAAGGCGCTGGCCGCGCTGCGTCGCTGATCCAAACACGGCCGTGCCGCAGCATCTTGCACGGATCGCTTGCGGACAGCCGACTTTGACCCAAGGAATTCGGGAGAGTGACCGGAGTGTCCCCAGCTCGATGCCGCGCTTGTCAGTCTCCCCGCCGCAGCCGGCTCTTAGGAGTGAACCGCCTTGCATTCACCTTTTGGCGCGTGCCTTGGTGTGAGCCCCCTCATCCTGCTCCCGCGCCACGCTCCTGACCCGTATCGGTCACCGGAGCCATCGCCGCCACCACGACCGCCACAGCTGCACCGGATTTACGGGCGTGACCTGCGGCACGCTGCCGGACTGGCGGTGCGTCAATAGCCCGGTCAGCCGCTCCTGCACCCGACGGTCATGTTACTGGTGATGGCTTATCCTGACCTGAACCTGAGAAAGGAGGTCGCGGAAAGAAATCCGAAAGAATGGAATAAACTTACACCCTTTTCAGTGATCGGTGGAAAGAGCAAACGATAAGAAATTCCAGTTTGGGTTGCTTCCTAAACTCTCATGATTCCGTGAGAGTTTCCAGCGCCCCTGTCTCTGGCTCCGGCTTATCCCTATGACAAAGACGCTTACTTGGTTTTAGTGGCGAGCGTGGCCGTGGTGGCGGCGATGGTTGGGGTGAGCGAGGATGCTCCCCTC
The DNA here is from genome assembly GCA_017353855.1 of Alphaproteobacteria bacterium. GTDB lineage: Bacteria > Pseudomonadota > Alphaproteobacteria > ATCC43930 > CGMCC-115725 > AP-15. The sequence continues at coordinate 3,533 of JAFMSA010000179.1, read as the reverse complement.
GGCACCGGTTGTACCCCAGCGTCCAGGGAGCTGTGACATTTATGTGAACGGCTCGCGGCCGAGCGGCGGCGATGGTTCCGGTAATAAACGGAAAGACAGCGCCGTTGATGAAATATGGTGGATGTCAGTGTTCCAGTCATCAGCGCCGAACTTGCATAGCCCCGCGAGCGGGCAAAAGCCGCGTGCGAGGAGGCCAGGCGCCTGAGATACGAGCAGCGACTACAATGTTCGTTCGCTTTCGCCAAACCGTGCACCGGCCGCAACTCAGCCTCGTCGCGACTCGCCGCTAGCGCGGGAAGGTCCGCCATGAGCACATTGCCGGCCCCGGCGTGATCTCCATGCCGCCGACCGTTGGCGGCCGGGTCGATCTATGGAAGAGCCTTCATCGGCACCTCGAGCGGCTCGCAAACCGTCTTGATGGCGCAATGTGGGCCGAAATCCTCGGCGCTATACATGCGCGGATTCCGATGCCCACGATGGACGAGCTCGACGCGCTACAGCTCGAGCTCGCCCGGCAGCATGAGAGGGCTTGGCAGCTTCGGCATGTTCAGACCGAGGGAATTGTCGAGCAAAACCGGGCGATGCGGACGGCGCCCGCAAGCGGGTCGCCGAGGGCGAGCCGCTGCTCGCGATGGCGGACGAGCAGCTCAAGACCGCCAGGGAACGGCGGGAACGGATCGAGCGCGGCGAGAGAGTGCCGCTGGCGGGCAAGCCGCCCAGCTTGAAGGAGCTCGGCATCACACCGGCATGGGTCCGGCATGCGATGATGATATCCGCACTCAGCCCGGAGCAATTCGAGCGGTTTCTCGAGTTCGGGTGGCGGGCGAGCAATCAGCGCCGCCGCGATTAGGCGCTTCCTGCGGGCTGAAGCAAAACGCCGCCAAGCGCCATGACCGACCGCCGACCTTAACCCGCGCCCTCTAGGGCGCAGACGTCCAGAGCGAGGCCGCCGCATGAATTGGGAGCTCACCTCCTTTCGCACCACCGAGGGCCGCCGCGGAGGCAGCTGCTGGGGCCATTGGGGGATCTGGCACCGGAGCGCCCGGCATTACATCGTTTATCTGGTCGACGGTCCCGCCTGACCGAATTCGATCGTTTGCAGAGCGCCGCCTTTTCTGCGAGTCCATCGACGGACTGACCGACTGGTCGCGGCCGCATGACGATCTTACCGCCGACAGGGCGCTCGGGCTTGCGTTGCATCGGACCACCCTGTGGATTACCGGCGGGCGGCCGGACGAACCGCAATGACCGACCGCCTGACGCTGACCCGCGCCTTCGAGGCTGCCGAGCGGATCGCGACCGAGATCTACGACGCGATCCACGACAACTCGCGACAAAGACCGACCTGTACGGCTGCGGGGCCGAGATCTTCATTGGGGAGGGAATTGCAGATGCGTCTTATGCTCCTTGATGATCGCATCCTCTGTGCCTGCGCTCGCTGCCGATGCGGAGCAAGACCCTTAGCAGGAGCTGGAAAAGATCGCAGCAGCATACGCTGAGAGCTTCAACAAGCAGGACGGTGCAGGCATAGCTGCGCTATTTGCAACCGGCGGCATGTTCGTCAATCCGGCTGGACCAAGAACGGACATTGCGGAGCTCTATGAAGGCGCCGTCAAGGCCGGGCTTGATCACGAGGAAATAACAGTGGATTAGGTTTGGCCCTTGGGCAGTGATACACTTCTCGCGATGGGCCAGTATCGCATCGCTGGCAAGAACCAGAGCGGGGCACCCATCGAGACGGGGGGCATCTGGACGTCAGCTGACGTTCGCGAGGGCGCGAAATAGAAAATCAGGATGTTGTCGGCTATGCCGAAACCGCCGCCCCAGCCTCCAAAGTAAACGAAGTGGCCGCTTCCTGACCACCTCGAGGCCGGCCGAGCGGAGCACTCGCCGTTCACAACCGAGGCGGCGCACATGTCCGCGAAGGCGCCGGCGACCGCTTCGTATTGCGGTTAGCCCAGTTCTTGGGCGAGTCCGATGAGAAGCCCTTCAGGCCCGCGGATGTAGCAGAGCCGATACGCGTCTTTATACTGCACTACTTCGCCTACGAGCTGCGCGCCGCGCTTGCGGAGCCTTTCAAGCGTCTCGTCGATGTCGTCCACGGCGAACATGACGCGGAGGTAGCCTAGGGCGTTCACCGGGGCATTGCGGTGATCGGCGACGGCAGGCGGCGTGAGGAAGCGGGAGAGCTCGAGCCGGCCGTGGCCGTCCGGCGTGCGCATCATGGCAATCTCGACGCGCTGATCGCCCAGTCCAGTGACACGTCCAGCCCATTCTCCTTCGATCGTGGCCCGCCCTTCGAGCTCGAGGCCGAGCTCGCGAAAGAAATCAATCGTCTCTCCGAGGTCATCGACGACGATTCCTACGTTGTCCATCCGTTTGAGCGCCATGTGTAGTTACCGCTGACTTAACCGCGAAAAACACATGCGAGCTACCTTACTGCGAGGAGCATCCAGACCATGCTCGCATCATGGGCCGGCCCAGCCTGACAAAGCTGCAACCCTTTGAACTCCATGAGTACGATGCCCGCGGATACACATGCGACCATTGGGGCCGCGGCTATCTGGGCATTGAGTTGAAGCGCAACCAACGTCTCTGCGTTTGTTCAAACAGCTGCGAGCAGGCTCGGTACAATACGCAACAACGCCAATGGCGCCAATATCGCGGTCCGCCAGTTTACGAGCTCGTCAACGCCGCCCCGGATCGCCCGCAGCGCCGCTGCGCGCCAACCGCGTCTGTGAACACTGCGACGTCCCGATCGAGGCGGCGCGCTCGACCTGGCGCTTCTGCTCCGACATCTGTCAGGCAAGAGCCCCTCGTGCGGCGGAGCCAGCATGACCCGGCCGCCCGACGCTGGCCCGCGCCCTCGAGAGGAGCGGCATGGAGAGCCAGGCCGCGGAGCGGATCGCGAGCGAGATCTACAACGCGATGCACGACAACGTCGCGACCGGGACCGATCTGCGCGACCTCGAGCGCCGGCTGAAGATCCGGCTCGGGTCGCTGATCATCGCCGCCGGCGGCTTGCTCTTCGCCGGTGAACTAGAAGCTGGCGGCCGGGCTAACACCTCGTCTCGAGGAACAATGATAACACTTATTGCATGAGCCGCGGCCGGGGCAGCATCCAAACTCGCATCGGCGATCTGTTCGCCGTCAATCGGGATCGCGCCCTTTCGGTTGATGAGCTCGCCGATCGCGCATTCGCACTCGAGCGTAAGCCGCCTACACGGGCACAACGGCTATCGGCGATCCGTGCCGCCCATCGTGTAATCCGCTGCATCCGCGAGATGGACGAGAAGCGGGGCCGGCTCCGGGCCGAGGCGGGACGGCGGGTGCGCATTGCTCTCGGCCGGGAACCGACACTAGCTCGGACGAGTATGCCGAATTACAAGCTGCTGAAAGCCGATCCGCAATGGCAGGAGGCCGACCGGCTTTGGAAGGTGGTCTCGCGCATCGGCGTGAAGAGCCGCTGGCGCTGCGAGGGCCGCTACACTTATGTTTATGTTTGGGTTGATACGGACTATTGGCGCGCCTCG
>JAFMSA010000769.1 GCA_017353855.1 Alphaproteobacteria bacterium | reverse complement strand
AGGACGTGCTCGCCAAATGCTACGGCGGCGACGTCACCCGCAAACGCAAGCTGCTCGAAAAGCAGAAGGAGGGCAAGAAGCGGATGCGTCAATTCGGCAAGGTCGAAATCCCGCAAACCGCTTTTATCGCCGCTCTCAAGATGGGCGATGGGTGAATCGGCCAGCGCGGCGCGTGCGCCAGTGCGACAAGGCGAGGATCAGCGCACCGAGCGCGAGCAACACCGCAAAGGCCCAGCACAATAGTATAGTGACGATGATCGGGTCCCACAAAAACGGGTGAATATAGCGCTGCACCACTGCCTGCACCAGGTTGAGGCTCGACCGGTCGAGATCAAACCACAACTGGCCGAGCGCAACGGGCGCCCAATGTTTTGTGTCGATCCAGTCCCGTACGTCGTGGGCCAGCACCGCGAGGCCGGCGAGAAAGATGATCCAGCCGACCAGCCGCCCTATCATCGGTGCAAACCTAGCAGCCGCGGCGCCGAGCTTGTAGGGCGCAAAACCGCGTTTTCCAGCCGACGCTTGATCATGGTTGCTCCTATCGAGGGGGGTGCAGCAGCAGAGGTATCGTTCAATCCTAACCTTGACGGGTAGCCGGCGCTCCGCCGATAATTCCCGGTTCCAAGGGGTGCCCCGGCAGGGGGCTGAGACACCGTCTGGCCGCTCGATGCTTGAACGGCATGATCGGCGCGCGGAAACCCTTCGAACCTGATCCGGGTCGTACCGGCGTAGGGACAGGAACTCCACGGCGCAAGCCGACCTCCTCTTCGCAGATGCTCCCGGTTCTTCGTTCCACTCGCGCAACGGAGATCCACGAATGCCCGATTCCGCTCCACTCCAATCCTCGAAGCTCATGCCGAAGGTAGAGGAGCTTCGGGTCACCACCGGACCGCTGCCGGCCTCGCGCAAAATCCATTCCCCGGGCCGGCGTCATCCCGAAATCCTGGTCGCGATGCGCGAGATCGACCTGAGCCCGTCGGCCGGTGAGCCGCCGGTTCGCGTGTACGACACGTCAGGCCCCTACTCCGACCCGGCGGTCGCGATCGACATCAAGCGTGGCCTGCCGGAGTTGCGCAAGCCCTGGATTGTGGAGCGCGGCGACGTCGAATTTTACGAGGGCCGGGAGGTCAAGCCGGAAGACAACGGCCTGCGACGGGGCGAGGCCAGCGCCGTGTCGTTGTTCGACCGCGGTCGACGCCGGGTGTTGCGCGCCAGGCCCGGTGCGTGCGTGACGCAGCTTGGCTATGCGCGGCGCGGCATTATCACACCGGAGATGGAGTACGTCGCGATCCGCGAGAATCTCGGCCGGGAGAGGCTGGCGCGCACCGCGGCCGCCGATGGCGAGTCGTTCGGGGCGTCCATTCCGGAACATGTGACGCCGGAGTTCGTGCGCGAGGAGATCGCGCGGGGCCGCGCGATTATCCCGAGCAACATCAACCACCCCGAAACCGAGCCGATGATTATCGGGCGGAACTTCCTCGTCAAAGTCAACGCCAATATAGGGAACTCGATCGTCACCTCCTCGGTCGCCGAGGAGGTCGAGAAGATGGTGTGGGCGACGCGCTGGGGCGCGGATACCGTCATGGATCTGTCGACCGGCCGCAACATCCACACCGTCCGCGAATGGATCATCCGCAACTCGCCGGTGCCGATCGGCACGGTGCCGATCTATCAGGCGCTTGAAAAGGTTGGCGGCAAGGCGGAGGAGCTGACCTGGGAACTCTTCCGCGACACGTTGATCGAGCAGGCCGAGCAGGGGGTCGATTACTTCACGATCCATGCTGGCGTGCGGCTCGCCTACATTCCGCTGACGGCCGGGCGCGTCACAGGCATCGTCTCGCGCGGCGGCTCGATCATGGCCAAATGGTGCCTGGCGCATCACCAGGAGAGTTTCCTCTACACGCATTTCCGCGAGATCAACGAGATCATGCGGGCTTACGACGTGAGCTACTCTCTGGGTGACGGACTGCGCCCGGGGTCGATTGCCGACGCCAACGACCGCGCCCAGTTCGCGGAGCTCGAGACGTTGGGCGCATTGACCAAGCTCGCCTGGGAAGACGGCGTGCAGGTCATGATCGAAGGGCCGGGGCATGTGCCGATGCACAAGATCAAGGTCAATATGGAAAAGCAGCTCGAAGAGTGCGGCGAGGCTCCGTTTTATACGCTGGGCCCGCTGACCACCGACATCGCCCCGGGCTACGACCACATCACGAGCGGCATCGGGGCCGCGATGATCGGCTGGTTCGGCACGGCGCTGCTGTGCTACGTGACCCCGAAGGAGCATTTGGGCCTCCCTGACCGCGAGGACGTCAAGACCGGCGTGATCACTTACAAGATCGCCGCGCACGCGGCCGATCTCGCCAAGGGCCATCCGGCGGCGCGCGAGCGCGACGACGCCTTGTCGCGGGCGCGCTTCGAGTTTCGCTGGCGCGACCAGTTCAACCTGTCGCTCGACCCCGAGACGGCTGAGAAGTTCCATGATCAGACGCTTCCTGCCGAGGGCGCGAAGCTCGC
>JAFMSA010000178.1 GCA_017353855.1 Alphaproteobacteria bacterium | reverse complement strand
AGCCAGCGGGGCCTTGTCGACGCTGATTACGCGGGCCCCCATTGCCTGCAATGCCCAGCTCCAGCCGCCCGGGCTCGCGCCGAGATCGAGGCACGTCTCCCCAGGTCCGGGCCGCCGCCCGATCAGGGTGAGCGCTTCCCACAATTTCAGATATGCTCGGCTCGGGGGCCCGCGGTGTTCTTCGACAAATCGGGCCTCGCCGTTCGGAAAGGGGCTGGCGCAGTGCGCGGCGGCAAGAATTGTTTTGGCATCGAGCAGGGTCCATGACCCGAGCGGGGCCGAGGGCGGCGACGAGCCAAAGACGAGAGGTTTAGCGGACACGCTGGGCAGAAGTTCCTGGATCAGCCTCGCCCGGCGGTAGAGCCGGGGCGCATAGACCGCCCAATTTCGCTGGATGCCGCGCAACTTTGCCGCCGCGTCGGAGATGGATGCGATCGCGATCTCGCGCGGGTTACGCCAAACATTCGCCGCCCAAGCCGCCGGGCGCAGGGGGCCGGCGGCGATCAGCAACCGGCCATGCCTGGCCTCAATAGAGCCGAGCTCCTCGGCTAGCTCGTCGATAAACCCCTCGGCGGCGAAATAGGCAGTGCGAACGGTCACGGGGCCCGCGGCGAGGCACATCGCAGATTCGAGCGTTCGATTTTCACATCATTGCACCAGCACCATCGTCCCGGTCATGATCGTCTCAGGCGCCGATCTACTGCGCCGTGCCTGACCAGGGCGGCCGGTTGCAGGAGGGCCTGAGCCAGCCGGGGTGGCGCAGACTGCCTGAAGCGGCGATGGCGGAATTCCGAGAACCGGCATCCCGAGGACACTGCAGCCGGCGGCATTTGGCGGTGGCCATGGGCGGCGCCGACATCGCCCCTATTTTGTCCGGCGCTTTGGCGCATCCGGGCGCGGCCCGGCGGCCACGAACTTCTCGAAGCAGCCGAGGTGTGTGGCGACTGATGATCACACCCACGACGCGCGAAGTCGAGCGCCGCGCCGGGGCGCCCCTCGGAATCCGTGCAGCGGGCGTTCGTCGCGAGCAAGTCAACCGCGCTTCAGGCGCGCTGGTCGCTCCGTCGGACCTCACACTTCGAAACGATAGGCTGCGGCTGCGGCGCCGCTGAACAGGGCAGCCTTCTCGTTGGCGGAATCCCGGCCGCAATCCGTTTGCAGGCATTCCACAGCACCTGGTAACTGCAGGTTCCCTTGTCGACCGGGAAATTGCTCTCGAACATCGAGCGCTACGGACCGAATGTCTCAATGCAGGGACGCCACGCCTCGGCGAGGTCCTGCGAGGAAGGCGGTTGATCGTTCTCGAAGAACGTGAAACCGGGGCATCTTCATACCAAGGCCGCCGAGCTTGACATAGGTATTGGGTAAGCTTGCGACGGCGCGGATGCGTTCGCGCAACTGGCCGAAGGCCTCTTCACGCCTGCCGGCATAGGGTCCGATGGCGAGCCGCCGGCCGACATGGTTGAGCACGATCATCGTTTGCGGAAAGGCGTGAGCCGGGCCCACCAGATCATCGAGCTGGGTCTGGAACATCGATGCGTCGAAAGCCAGACGCAGCGGAGCCAAGCTTTCAAACGCTTCGCGAAAGCTGCTGTCCAACAGCAATCCCGGCGCCCCGCCCGAGGTAAAGCTTTTTGATCATCGGGTCATCGCTCCAGGTCGAGCCGTTGCGGATGCCGCGCAGACGGCCGTCGGAAACTGCGAGGTGGCGCCCGATTATGCCTTGGCGCGTGAGCCGAGCCGCAGATCGACGAAGCCGATGATGCCCGCCCAACGGGACGGCCCGTATTTGCCGGACCCGCTCGTCGCCGCCACGCCGCCGACGAATTCGGGGTCACCGAGCGATTTGAGTTCCTCGGGCCCTCGCGTGCGGTACATCCCGCGGGCCTGCTCATAACAGGTCGCGCAGATGTTGTGACCGCTGCCGAGGTCGGCGAGCAGCTCCGGGAACAAATAGCGCTAGTCGGGTCGGTCCCACAGGTGATGATGAGGATCGATGATCGGCACACCCGGCTCGATGATCTCCTCCCGGCGCTTGTCGAGCCATTCATGTCGGACAGGAGCCTGGACCGTGGGCATCCCCGGCGTCGAGGTCCCCTGGGCGAGCGCGGCGCCGGACACCGCCGCTGCAGCGCCGAGGGGAGCGCACCCCCCGCCAAAAGCTCTCCGAAGCCGCCTGCGCGCCCGGTCCGCGGGTGATGTTTTTGCTCAGTGATTGCGGATCGGGGCATCACAGCCGTTGCTCCCATATCGGTTTCGACGAAGGCTGACGCGGCCAGCGGCGGAATGCCAGGAGATCGCCTGACCTTGAGCCGCGTGGATGCCCGGCAGGTCGAGCGGGAACTTCGCGCATGCGCACCGCCGCGGTGTGTGGCTAAATACCCGCCGCTGCCCGCTTTGGAAATCCGCTATGCCGAACGTGGAACCGCATCGCCTGCCCGCCGCCGCTCTTGTCGGCTTGATCGAAGACGGCAAGCTGACCGCCGAGGCGGTCGTCCGCAGCTGTCTTGATCGCATTGCCGAACGCGAGCCGGTGGTGAGGGCGTGGAGCCATCTCGCGGGCGAAACGGCTTTAGCCAGCGCGTGTGAGCACGACAGAACAGGAAAAAAGACGCTATTGAACGGGGTGCCGTTCGGCATCAAGGACATCTTCGATACGGCCGACATGCCCACAACCTACGGCTCGCCGATCTATGTGGGGTATCGGCCGGCCAATGATGCGAGCGCCGCCGCGTTGCCGCGCGCGGCAGGCGGCATTTTGCTCGGTAAGACCGTGACGACCGAATTCGCCAACCGGCAGCCTGGTCCCACGACAAACCCGTGTAATCCGGATTTCTCGCCGGGGGGCTCGTCGAGTGGTTCGGCGGCGGCGGTTGCCGACTTCATGGTGCCACTCGCGATCGGCACCCAGACGGGCGGCTCGGTGATCCGGCCGGCGGCCTATTGCGGTGTGGTCGGCTTCAAGCCGAGCTTCGGGCTGTTCCCGCCTGCGGGCATGAGGATCAACACTGAAGCCCTCGACACGGTCGGCATCATCGCGCGTTCGGTGGGCGACATCGCGCTGTTCCGGGCGGCGATGATGGCGATTGCCAGGGCATTGTCCGTCACACCGCAGACGGCGCCGCGCCTTGGCTTGTGCCGCGGCCCGCACTGGGATGAAGCGCAGCCGGAGGGCAGGGCCGTGCTTGAAGCAGCGGCTGATCGCTTGGCCGCTGCGGGTGCCTCGGTGGGCGAGACCGAGCCACCGCCGGAATGCGGCCACGCCGAGGAATGGCAACACATCCTCGGGTCGTTCGAGGGGTTGCGTAATCACATGCCCGAACTTCTTCGTCACGAGGCGCTCGTGAGTGCCCGACTGCGCAACGAGAAGATCGCGCCCGGCCGCGAGCTTTCGCTCGAGCAGTTCCGGGCTGCTCATCGAGGCGCCGAAAAGGCGCGCGCGGCGGCGCAGGCTTGGGCGGCCGGCTTCGATGCTCTGCTTACCTTGCCTGCCGCGGGTCAGGCCCCGCACGGGCTCGCCGATACCGGATCGGCGGTTTTCAATGCACTGTGGACCCAGCTCTACATGCCGTGTTTGACCTTGCCGGCGGGTCATGGCCCGGACGGTTTGCCGGTCGGCATACAGCTGGTCGCCCGGCGTCATGCGGACGCGCGGCTGATCGAGACCGGGCTTTGGGTCGAACATCGGCTGGGACAAGGAGAGCGGTCATGAAAAGGCCCGAAGCGCTGACCGCCAGCGAGGCGGTCGCGCACCTCAAAGGCGGCACCCTGACGGCCGAAGCCCTGATCCACGCTTGCCTGGAGCAGGCAGACGCAGGCGCCGGGATCAAGGCGTGGTCGTGGCTCGATCCGGAACAATCGCTCGCGCGGGCGCGGACGATCGACCGCGCCGGGCACGAGGGCCGCCTAGCCGGCGTTCCGGTCGGAATCAAGGACATCATCGACACCGCCGACATGCCGACCGAGCACGGGTCCGCGATCTATCGCGGCAATCGGCCTTATGCCGATGCCGCCTGCGTTGCGCTGATCCGTGCGGCGGGCGGAGTGGTTCTCGGCAAAACTGTGACCACCGAATTCGCCAACCGCCATCCCGGAGCGACGGTGCATCCGCGCAATTCCGCACACACGCCCGGCGGCTCTTCGAGCGGCTCGGCTGCCGCCGTAGCGGATTTCCAGGTGCCGGTGGCGCTCGGCACCCAAACCGGCGGGTCGGTAATCCGTCCCGCCGCGTTTTGCGGGGTCATCGGCTATAAACCAAGCTTTGGCGAGTTCAGTCGCGTCGGCGTCAAGATGCAGTGCCACAGCCTCGACACGCTTGGGATCATCTGCCGCAGTCTCGAAGACGTCGCGCTGCTGCGCGGTGTGCTGCTGGCGCAGGAGGCGCACCGCGTCGACCGGGCCAGTGCCGTCCCGCGGATTGGCTTTTGCCGTACGCCGGCATGGGAGCATGCCGATCGCGACACGCACGCGCTGCTCGAGCGGACAGCGGCAGCGTTGGACGCAGCCGGCGCCAAGGTGCGGGAGGTGAGGCTGACCCCGGCGGACATTCTCGACCACCATCGCCGCATCTTTGAGTTCGAGGCGGCGCGGAATTACGCCTACGAATACGAGATGCATCGGGAAAAGCTGAGCCCCGCGTTGCGGGAGGGCTTGCTGGAAAGTGGCCGGGCGCTGCCGCTCGCCGCCTATATCGAGGCGATCGAAACCGCCGAGGCATTTCGCTGTCGTCTCGACGACGTCTTTGCCGAAATCGATATTCTGCTTGCGCCAAGTGCGGTTGGGGAGGCGCCGGAGGGGCTCGCTTCAACCGGTGATGCACGCTTCAACGCGATCTGGACGCTGGCCTGGACGCCGTGCCTGACATTGCCGGCCGGGAATGGACGCAAGGGTTTGCCGCTCGGAATTCAGCTCATCGGCGCACGGTTCCGGGATGAGGCGCTGCTCGATGCCGCCGCCTGGGTGGAAGCGCGACTACACTGAGGGTTCCTGTCAATCTGCTTAGAAAGAGGAGACGTCATGCTCTACGAGCTGCGAATTTATCATTGTGTGCCCGGCCGCCTTCCGGACCTTTTGAAGCGGTTCGACACGATTACGTTGAAGCTGTGGGAAAAACACCGCATCCGGCAGGCCGGGTTCTGGACCGTCGGGATCGGGTCGTCGAACCAGGACCTCTACTATATGCTCGAATGGGAAACGCTCGCCGAGCGCGAACAGAAATTCGCCGCGTTTTCGGCGGACCCCGAATGGATCAGCGCCCGGGCAGAAACCGAGAAGAACGGGCCGATCGTCGCCTCGATCACCAATGCGATTCTGCAGCCGACCAGCTTTTCGTCTGTGAAGTGAGAGGGAAACTTCGATGCTCTATGAACTGCGCATCTACCACAGCGTGCCGGGGCGCCTGCCCGATCTGCTGAAGCGCTTCGATACGATTACCCTCAATATCTGGAGACGGCACGGCATCGAGCAGGCCGGCTTCTGGACCGTCGCGATCGGGGATTCGAACCAGGCTCTTTACTATTTCCTCAAATGGGAGTCGCTTGCCGAGCGCGAGAAGAAATGGACCGCCTTTCAGGCTGACCCGGAATGGATCAGGGCGCGTGCCGAGACCGAGAAGAACGGCGCGATCGTCGAGCGCGTGGAGAACCAAATCCTGCAGCCCACCGGCTTCTCGTCGGTGAAATAGCGCGTTAGCCGTTGAACATCCTCTCGAAACCGGCCCAGCAGGCGTCGTAGTCGCGCTGCAAGGTGCCGGTTTCGAGCGCGAAGCGGGTCGGCCGGATCACCATCCGCGTCTCGAACATGAAAGCGAGCGCGTCCTCGATCTTCTGCGGCTTTAGCTCCGCGGCCACGGCTCTCTCGAAGGTGACGCGGTCGGGCCCGTGCGCCGACATGCAATTGTGCAGTGAAGCGCCACCGGGCAGAAAGCCTTCGGCTTTGGCGTCATACACGCCGTGAACGAGACCCATGAACTCGTTCATAAAGTTGCGATGGAACCAGGGGGGCCGAAACGTATGCTCCGCCACCAGCCAGCGCGGCGGAAAAATCACGAAATCGCAATTGGCCGTGCCGGGCACGTCACTCGGCGAGGTCATCACCGTGAAGATCGACGGGTCCGGGTGATCGAAGCTGAGCGTCCCCATCGTGTTGAAGCGCGACAGATCATAAGCGTAGGGCGCGTAATTACCGTGCCACGCGACAACGTCGAGCGGTGAATGATCAAATTCGGCCGCCCACAGGTTTCCCTCGAATTTGGCGAGAACCTGGGTTGCCCGGTCGGCATCCTCGAAAGCGGCGACGGGTGTGCGAAAATCACGCGGATTGGCAAGACCGTTGGCGCCGATTGGACCCAATTCGGGCAGCCGGAACAAGGGGCCGTAATTCTCACAGACATAGCCGCGCGCACGGCCGTCCGGCAACGCTGCGCGGAACTTGATACCCCGCGGGATCACGGCGAAGTCGCCCGGCCCCGCCTCAATCACACCGAGTTCGGTAGCCAGGTGCAGCCGGCCACTCTGCGGCACGATCAGCAGCTCGCCGTCGGCGTCGTAGAAAACACGGTCATCCATCGGCTTTGTCGCACGGTAGATGTGCAATGCGATACCAATGCGAGAGCTCGCTTCGCCATTGCCGCCCAGAGTGACAAGACCATCGACAAAATCTACCGGCTCGTCGGGGAAGGGCAACGGGTTCCACCTGAGCCGGTTCGGGGGCGGCGGCGCCTCGCAGAACGGCGCGCTGCGAATGAGGCCGTTTTCGATCTGGCGGAAGGCCGGATGCATCGCCGAAGGCCGGATACGATACAGCCAGGACCGGCGGTTCTCAGCGCGAGGCGTGGTGAATGCAGTGCCGGAGATCTGCTCTGTATAAAGACCGCACGGCGGCCGCTGCGGCGCGTTCTGGCCCACCGGGAGGGTGCCGGGCACCGCCTCCGTCATGTGTTCGTTGCCAAAGCCGGTCAGGTACATCAGCTCGTCTTCCTTCATCAAACGCTCAGCGCCCAGACCCCTGCCTTCAGGCATGGGGAAGAAACGCTGCCCTCATTGTCTCGTATCGCGCAGGAGTAGCCATCGGCGTGGTCCAGCCCTGGCAGTACTGCCAACATATCCCTTGGAGAGCGCCCCCGGTCGTCTGGGCATTGAAGCTGCCGCTCGCGCGTATCGCCGAGCGTCCGATGATCACGCCGGCTTTCTTGCCGCCCGATGCGATCGCGCGGACGGTGTCACCGGTCTGGACCCCCCGCACTCGCCGCGCCCGCATCGGGGAGCCGCGAGCAAAGCCGTGCGCGGTCAGACGCGTGCGTTGGCAGGCCCGCCGGCCTGCGCAACCGACCTGCAGTACCGGGACATCCCAGCCGAGCACTGTCTCGAGGGAACCGGCGCACACCGCATCCAGAGTATGCGTCTTGAGCAGACCCAATCTCGTCCGGTACCGTTCTGTACGATCCCCACTGGACAGCTCGACCGGCCCGCCCGTCTGCGCGAGACGGTTGACCGACATCCAGTGCCTGGTGTTCACCGCGGCGGCCGCCGCCAGGGGGCACCGGGATGCGCCGGAACGCGGCGCAGCACGTGCGGCTTTCTCTTCAGGAACACGGCTACCGGCAAGTCCTTCTTCCGGTTGCAAGCTTCGCAAGCCAGGGTAAGGTTGGCGAGTCTATCGGGTCCG
>JAFMSA010000177.1 GCA_017353855.1 Alphaproteobacteria bacterium | reverse complement strand
GTAGAACAGAGGCGAGGGGAGCATGGGGGCTAGGTTTCGACCTAGACTGGTGGGGTCAGAGTCCAACCGGAGCCATTGATATTGCTTCATTTCTCTTCAAAACGGGGCTTAAATCGGCCACAAGTACGTCAAAGGGTTAGCCGCCGTTTTCTAAACGGGCTGCGTGTATTGCGACGGGCCCGGGGCCGCGCACCGCCAGCGGGCGACGGGTCTACGGGCCAGCCGAAACGCGCACGCTCGCCTTCATTCGCCGTTCCCGCGAGCTCGGGTTCAGCCTCGACGAGATCCGCGCCCTGTTGGCCCTCTCCGTCGATGACGGCGAGAACAGCTGCGCTGAGGTGCGCCAGCTTGCAGCCGCTCACCTTGCGGATGTTCGCGCGAAGATTGCCGATCTCCGCGGCCATCCGCCGCTGCGATGCGGGCGAGCTGCCCGGCCGTCCGCTGATCGACGCTCTCTCAGCAGCCTCGTCGCCAAACTAGTAGGTCGTGGCTTCACGCGCGGCTCTGTCAAAGCTGCATAAGCCCGATTCTGGAACCCCGGGTTGCAATCGGGCCGAACGTCCGAAAGAGTCGAAGGACGAAACCGTCTCGCGCTACTGGTAGCAAGAGGCGAAGTAGCGGGAACCAGACGTCCTGTCTCGAGATTGAGGGCTGCTAGCCTCACTCAAGACGGAAGCCCCCAATGACCGATAGCGCTATTAGACCGTTACGCCGGCGACTGATCGAGGACATAACGATCCGCTGGCTTAGCCCCAAGACTCGCCTCCATTAGATCCGCAACGTCAAAAGGTTTGCCCGATTTTCTGGGCTGGTCTGCCTACCGACAAAGCTACCACCGAGGGTGCAAGAGGTCGGTCGGCTGCTCGCCTCGACGAGAACCAGCAAGCACAAAGGCGCGCCTTGAGCCTGGCTTACGCAAGGTGAACCCGCCCGACATATGACTGCGACCGAATTCGTGCGACTTCGTTTCGGTGACGGACGGCAGCTCTACTACTTCTTACCGGCAAGAAATCTCCCTCGGTCAGCAACTGGTGTTAAAACTGTCTTAAACAAGCAGCCCGAAAACGGCGCATTCTTGGCCTAAGGAGGATATCCATGAAGATGGTCAGCATGCGCAATGGCTTCACTATTTGCGCTCTGGTTGCGTTGAGCGGCGCATTATCGGTGGTTTCGAACCAAGGATGGTTTGGTGCCGACGCAGCCGCGGCAGCGACACCTCAACAGAAGACGCAGGGGCGCAAAGATCTTGATGTAGTGATGGCTTCGCTGCGTTCGGTCGATACCGCTTACGCTTCGGGCAACGTGGCCGAAGCCCAGACAAAGTTCGAGGAAGCGAGATCAGCGTGGAACAAAGTCGCGCCCGCCATTTCAGCGCGCGAAGCACGTGAGGCTCAGCTGATGTTTGACTCTCTCGGTAAGAAATTACAAGCGAGCGCGCCCGCAAAGGAGGTGAAGTCCACCGTTTCCGGCATGCTGGAAGAGTTGCGCGAAGATATCGTGCGGGAGCTCAGGTAGGGTGTCCCGTATTGGGCCTCGTGCGGCTCGCCCTCATCGATCTGGGTCGCGCCTGGCCGCGGCCCGGCCTGGCGGTGCTGGCGATCGCTCCGGCAGTTCTCGCCGTTGCCTTCTTCGCCACCCAGATCGAACTTCGCCGGGGCGAGGTGTTGGCGGCCTACGAGGCAGTCGGTGCCGCGACTTTCGTGTTCCAGCTCACGGGAATTCCCGACGACGAGATCGACAGCCTCGCGGGCTCTACACGAGGCCTTGGTGCGGTAAACTCCGCGGAAGCGCCTTATAGCGGGATCGGCGGCGAGATCGTGGCGGACACCTCTTTTCTAGTGTTTCGCAACGAGCAACAGCAGGAGTACCTCGGCGCGCGGACCAATGTGCTCGGGGTGGACCCAAATTTCGATCTCGCCCGTGACTACTACGTTAATTTCCATGACGCGAATCCGAAGGCGCCCGAGACCGTCCTGGGTATGCCGCTTCTCACCACCGGCGGGGTGGCACGAGCACCCGGCCCACATGAGGTCCGCATCCCCTCCGGCGTGGCGGACTATGTCGGCGTGCAGCCGGGGACCGACGCTATCGTCGAGCTCGTTTACACCGGCGGCAAAGAACCAATCGTGCAACGCTTCGACGGCCTTCGCCTGAGCGGTACATTCGACCTCGTCGGACCGGACCAGGGCCGGTTCAATCCATTCTGGCGGTTCAATTCGCGAGGTCAGGATGTCTTGACCGTCCGCTCCGAAGACACCGGTACTGGCCCCACCGCGCTGCCGATTGTCTTGAACGTTGAGGTGTTCCGCGGCTTCCTCTCGTCAATCCGGACTGAACTCGCCCGCCAGGGAGTTGCGCCTGCGCGCCTGCCGGGACGACACCAGCTTGTCGTCCGGGCGAACTCCCTTGCCGACGTGCCGGTCGCCGAGGCCGCAGCGGAGAGGTTGCTCCTTCAACGCGGTCTCGAGCAGGCCTGCGATGGACAGAGTACCAGATCGTTTTGCTTGAGGCTTCCAGAGAAGAACAACTTTCGCGTGGCGCTCAACGAGCAGAAGAAGATCGGCACCGGCGGCGCGTTTTTTATCGCCTTGTTGCTCACGCTCGTCGCTATCGGCACAGCTGGTCTACAAGTGCAGACTGTCATTACCCGCTGGCGCGACTACGGGGTACTGCAAGCGCTCGGCTTCGCCCCTGCACAAATCTTGGCCTACTACGGACTGCAGCTTGTTCTTGTCCTGATCGGCGGCGTCGCAATTGCCGCGCTGGTTGCCGTCTTGCTGCCGGCGTGGTCGACGACGTCATTGATTACCGCCGCCGGCCTTGCCACGACTGCCGCGGGGCTCGCCGCGCTGCCCGTCCTCCTCTGGCCATTATGGCGGCTTCCTGCAGAACTACTCCGGGACACCGCATGATTTGGGTGAAGCTCGTGTTCGGGGGGTTTGGCCGGCGGGGTCTCGAGGCAATCATCGCATTGGCAATTCTTATCCTTGCCAACGCCATTGTCGCCGGCTCGCTCATGGTCATCCAAGGCGCCAGGGACGCGATCGCGCGGACCGCGCAAAACGATCGGCCGGATGTCGTACAGGTGAAGAGCCGGTTCAACCGGGCTTTGTTTGAAACACCCCGAGGCGGCAACTTGCCGCCGCTGATGCTGCCGGTCTATGAGCCGTTGATTGATCCGGACAAATTCGGTGCTGTGGAAGCCACAGTCCTCGCTCGCCAATCTTTTCTTCGCAACGTCGTTTCCGGTGAGAGCTTCCTCAATATCTACATCTTCGGCATCGACCCGGAAAAAGAACCGCAGGTCAGCACCTTCTCGGTTGACCGAGGCCGCTTTCTGCGTGGTGACGATGCCGCCGTCGCCGTTGTCGACCGAGCCTCCGCGAAGGCGCTCGGCGTCGATCTCGGCGGGACATTCCCTGTCCGCAAGGCCGACGGTGAAGACCTGACCCTTACGGTGGTCGGCATCCTCGATAGACTGGAGCTCCGATATCCTCCGCCGCGCACGGTCGATGCCCCCGCCCTCAGCGCTGGATCGAGCTCGGTGACGAGCGGGGTCTTCGTGACGCTGCGGACGAGCGAGGAGATTTTCGCCCGGCCGACATTGACCGATGCCCTTCTCGTCGCTCCCACACCTGAGGCTGTCCCAGCCGTTGTCGGCCAATTGCGAGAAGCCTTTCGCCTGGAGCCGGGCGTGTTTGTATCCGAAAGCTACAGCCGATTTCGCCGAAAGGTGCAGGACTTCGTATTGACCCTCGCCCTCTTCACTGCCCTAGGCGCGGCAACCGCGGTACTGGCGGGGTCGTTCGGCGCCAATCTTCTTCATGACGTCTATGCAGATCGACGACGGCAAGCTGCTATGCTTCTCGCACTCGGCTTTCGGCCTATGCAAAGCGCGATGAGTGACATTCTCTTTGGGCTCACGACGGTGGCGGCTGCGGCGGTCTTAGGCAGTCTCCTGGCGGCCGCGTCTGCTCCCAGGCAGTTCGCGATGCCGTCGTTGATGGCCGAACTGGGTACGATCGAGCCCAGATTCGATGCACTGATCGTGGCGGTGATGGCAGGTATAGCGCTGGCGATCTTGGGGCTGGGCATTGGGCCTACCGCGTGGCAGGTGCGTCGACGCTCTGTCGCGGCCACTCTTTCAGAGGAGCGAGGATGACGAGGCCTTCGATTGTCCTTCGCTCGGTCTCGAAAACCTATTGGCGAGGCCGGCAGTCGATTACGGCCCTACAGAACGTGTCGTTCGAGGTATCGCAGGGCGAGCTGGTGCTTCTGGTTGGCCCCTCAGGGTCGGGAAAAACGACCCTTCTCAATCTCGTCGCAGCGCTGGACCGGCCCGATCACGGAGACATTCTCGTCGACGGGCTAGACGTCACTCGTCTGTCGCGCACTGCTGCAGCCGGATTCCGCAACGAACGTGTAGGAATGGTCTTCCAGTCCTACAATCTGCTCCCGCAGCTCACCGCACTCGAAAACATTCTGCTGCCGATGGTTGCGCGGCGGCAGTCGAATGACCGCCGCGCCGTCGAGCTGCTTGAGGCCGTCGGGCTGAGCGATCGCCGCAGCCACCGGCCATCGCAATTGAGCGGTGGCGAGCAGCAGCGCGTTGCGATTGCCCGGGCTCTCGTCAATGACCCTCCGCTAATACTGGCTGACGAGCCGATCGGCAATCTCGATGACGAGACCGCTCACAAGATCATCGTACTGCTGTCGGATGCGTGTCGCCAGCGAGGCAAGACCATGCTCCTAGTGGCTCACGACCGTGAGATGATCGGCCCGGCTGATCGAGTCTTCGAAATTCGAACGGGGTCATTGATGATAATGGAACGGAAACAGACATCGTCGGTGAGCCAACGGACCTAGCCGCATCAGCAGGTGCTCGATGACGCAGCAAAACCTGACTGACCTACGAGCGCCGACCGCGCTCCAAACTCGAAAGATCCGGGAATTTAAAAGGACGCCCATTTCTGGCTAACAGAAATCGCCCGGAACAAAAGCGGTCTTGGATCAAGGTTTGGCGACCGCCAGGTGTGCCGCACACCAGCTTTGAACAGCTCTAGCCGATTGGAGCGATCTATCCTGCGAAGACCCGATGAAATCAATCCCGCAAAAACTGTCTTTAACCAACACCTCCACGATCACGGCATTGCGCTGCTGTATCACATGGGAGCGGCACCAAGCCGAAGCTATGCGGGGCGCCAACACCAGGCCGAAGCACATCTCCAGTGCGGTACGCCGCCCTATCCAGTGGACGGCCAAGGGCAATTCGCGCTCCATTCTAGCTCCCTCCTGCATTTCGCACCGTAAGAAATTTTCGCAGTAGCGAGGTCTCGAAACACTCGGATCAGGCTGGCTGAAACCTGAGATCGAACCGTGCCCCGCATGGGCTGCGATCGCTTACAGCGACGCTGGCGCCGTGGGCTCGAACGATTTCCATGACGATCGCCAGGCCAAGCCCGGCGCCCTCACTTCGCGCGCCCTTGCCACGCCAGAACCGGTCGAAGATGCGCGGCCGGTCGTGGACTGGTATGCCCGGCCCACTATCCAGAACGCTGAGCACACCCTCACTGCCGACCTCGACGATCACTTCGGTCCCGGGCCGTGTATGCGCCAACGCGTTTTCAATAAGGTTGCGGAGTGCATCTGCGATCGCGTCTGCATTCCCGGTAATTCGCACCGGACGTTCGGCACCGGTCAGCGCGATCGAGCGACCGCCAGCCAACGCCAGGTGCGCCATTGAGCCGACCACCTCCTCCGCAATCTGACGCAAATCGACCGGTGAGGAGACATCGAGCGCGATCGAATCAAGACGAGCGACGCAGAGAAGCTGCTCGACGAGTCGGTTCATCCGCCCGACCTCTTGTCTCAGTGCTGAAAATTGACCGTTACCCTCGAAGCTATCGAGCCGCGCGGTAATGATAGTCAGAGGCGTGCGCAACTCATGAGCGGCATTGGCGGTAAACTGGCGCTGGACGGCGAAACCCTGCTCCAGGCGATCGAGCGCACGATTGACCGCGAGCACGAGCGGCAAAGCCTCGCTCGGCACGTCGGCCTCAGGCAGTCGGATCGAGATCGACCCCGGCCCGATATTGCTCGCCTCAGCGGATGCCGCGCGCAACGGACGAACGCTGCGCCGGACGCTGTAGATGGCCAACAGCAAGACCATCGCAATGAATAGCGGAACATACCAGGCGACATCGAAGACGAACTCCCGGAGCATCGCATGGACCAACTGGTCCCCGCCCGAAACCTCCGCTACCGTCACCGAAAGCGGTCCGGCGGTGCTGTCGAGCAGCACGCTTACGCCGGAATAATCTTGTCCTGAGGCCCCGAAGCCCGTTAGCTGGAAAAAGCTCGGTTCGGAATCGGCCAGCGGCCATCTCTCGATCACCGCGCCAAGCTCGGGTGTCGAGGCCTCGATGAGGTGCCCGTCCTTGTCTCGGATCGCAAACACCGACCGTTGCGCCGCTGCGTCGTAGGACTGTTTCAGATCCGGGGGAAGGTCGAAGCGCAGCTTTCCGGCTGCGGCGGGCGAGACATATCGAGCCAAATCCTCGGCACGCAGCGCGAGCTCGCGATTGGTCAGAGTGCCGGCGGTCCGATAGGCGCTATGAAGCAGCCCGCCAACGGCGAGGCAACTCGCGAGGAAGAACAGCGCAGCGAGCTCGAGCGTCAGCCGAAGCTGGAGCGACCTGATTCGGCGGGTCATTCCTTGTTCTCGACGAGGATGTAGCCAACCCCGACGGATCGTGTGGATTACCAAGCTGGACCTCGCCGCTTCCAGCTGTCGCCGGAGGTGGCGGAATGGACCGGGATCGTGTTCGAATCCGGCTCCTCATCGATCCCGTAAAGTTTCTCCTCGAGGACGGCCTTTGGAACGATGCGTCCGAACCGTCGCATCATCTGCTCGAGCATTGCCAGCTCCTGGCGGGATATCCACACCGGGGTTCCGGCGACCGACAGCTCCCGCCCGATGGTATCGAGGCTGAGATTGCCTGCCTGGAGCGTGATTCCGAGAACGCCGCCGGGACGGCGCAACAGGCGCCTTGATCCGTGCGATCAGTTCGCTCATCGCGAAGGGCTTGGTCAGATAGTCATCGGCACCGGCATCTAGGCCGGCAACCCGGTCCTCAACCGCATCTCGCGCTGTAAGGATCAGGATCGGAAGCGCTTTTCCCGTACGGCGGGCGGCCGCCAGGACCGCAAGCCCATCACCGTCGGGGAGCCCGAGATCGAGAACCACCGCATCATAGTTGATGAGCTCGACCGCAGCATTGGCGCCCGTTGCCGACCCGGCAACATCGACGGTAAACCCCGCGCCCCCGAGCCACGATTTCAGAATGCCCGAGAGCCGCTCTTCGTCCTCAATTATCAACAGCCGCACTGGCTCGTCTCCGCTCGCCCGGGTATTGAGCCTTGCTTAGTTTAAGGCAGTTTTAGGTAACGCCGAATCAACCTGACTTGTCAGCCCGGTGCGGGGTGCGCGACCTCGACCTTCGGGTCCTGGCAGCAAACCGCGCCGATCCTGATCGCGACGGTCACGAGAGCGCTAGCACATCGACGGTAGACGCGAGGCCTGTCAGAAAGCGCGCTGATTGCCAGTGCCCTGAGCCCCTTATGCGCCACCGCGGCCCTAGATCAACGGCCGATCTGGTGAAATCCCCGCAAATGCCG
>JAFMSA010000176.1 GCA_017353855.1 Alphaproteobacteria bacterium | reverse complement strand
AGTGTCCTGAAAGACCCTGGTGAGGAGAAGCTCTTGCTTCCGCTCCTCTCGCCCGTGCCGTGCAGCCTCCGAGCAGGACCCGTTTGGTACCTGCCGCGGGGGCTTGTCCGCAGCCTTGCCTCCAAGAGGCTGAACTGAGGAAGGATTCGCAGGTTGGTCTTGAACTTCCCGGTCAACCTGGTCCCCGGTTTCCTTTCGACTTGGGCTGGTAACCCTCGGGCTTCCGGCGGACACCGAGAGCCCCTCTCTTCAGGGCGGGCACCGGTTCGCGAGGTTCGGTCACCACAAGATCGTCCCGATGAATGATTTCATCCCGGCCACGGTACCCGAGGATCTCGGCAATTTCACTACTCTTGTGGCCGGCGATGCGGCCGATGTCGGCGCTCGAGTAGGCGGTCAAGCCGCGCCCGGCCTCGGCGTGGGAGCGGGTACAAATGATCACTGCATCGCCCCGTTCGAAACTGCCCTCAGTGGCGATCACGCCGGCCGGCAACAGGCTCGTACCGCGGCGCAGCGCTCGCGCCGCGCCCTCATCGACGACAATGGTGCCGCAGGGGTTTACTGCGCCGGCGATCCAGGCCTTGCGGGCCGAACGCGGCTCCCCCCGGGGCAGGAACAACGTTGCTCTTTCACCGGCCTCGATGGCTGCGAGGGGGCCCCGTCCGAGATCCGCGGCCTTCCCTCTGGCGATCAGCATGCGGCAGCCGGCATTCATCGCGATGCGGGCAGCGGCGAGCTTTGTCACCATGCCCCCCGAGCTGTAACCGGGGGGCGCGGTACCGGCCATCGCGTCGATCTCTGAGCCGATCTCGCGGACCAGCGCGACGTGTCGCGCGGTCGGATCCCGGCGAGGGTCCGCAGTGTAAAGCCCGTCGATATCGGAAAGCAGCACCAGCATATCGGCGCTAGTCATTTGCGCGACGCGGGCGGCCAGCCGGTCGTTGTCGCCGAAGCGGATCTCGGCGGTGGCGATCGTGTCGTTCTCGTTCACGACAGGCACCGCGCCGAGCGCCAGAAGCTGAGCGAAAGTAGCGCGCGCATTCAGATGCCGGCGGCGCTCCTCGGTATCATCGAGCGTGAGAAGGATTTGCGCCACGATAACGCCATGGCGGGCGAGCGCCTCCTGATAGGCGTGCGCCAGGCGGATTTGCCCCGTCGCCGCAGCGGCCTGCTTCTCCTCGAGCCTCACCCGGTCGGCGATCAGTCCGAGGCTTCGCCGGCCCACTGCGATCGCCCCGGACGACACCAGGATCACCTCCTGGCCACGGGCGCGGCAGCGGATGACGTCGTCGGCCAGGGACTCGAGCCAGGACTGGCGGATTTCGCCGTCCTGCTCGGTCAGCAATGCCGAACCGACCTTTACGACGAGCCGTCGAGAACCGGCCAGCGCTTCGGCCGCTGCCGGAATCATCGAGCCGCCGGTCATGTCGCACAGGCGAGGCGGTCGATCTCGGCTGGCGAGACTGCGGCCAGCACGGCTTCGAGCACACCCGGCACGCCCGCACCGGTTGCGCCGGAGAGCGGCAATACTGGTGTGCCGGCGCCGGCCACCGCCGCGAGAAGCTCGCGCTGCTTGGCGCGCGCCTCGTCGGGAGCGATCGCGTCGATCTTGTTGAGCCCGACGATTTCCGGCTTTTCGGCGAGGCCGTGAGCGTATCGGGCAAGCTCTGCGCGGATTGTCCGATAGGCGCGGGCAACATCCACCAGGGTAGCGTCGACAAGGTGAAGAATGACCGCGCAGCGCTCGACATGGCCAAGGAATCGCGTGCCGATCCCGGCTCCACCGCTCGCTCCCTCGATCAGTCCGGGAAGATCGGCGAGCACAAACTCCCGGTCGTTCACCCGCACGACGCCGAGCTGAGGCTTGAGCGTTGTGAACGGGTAATCGGCGATTTTCGGCCGGGCGTGCGAGACCGCGGCGAGGAGGGTCGATTTCCCGGCATTGGGCAGGCCGACCAGACCGGCGTCGGCGATCAGCTTCAGGCGCAGCCAGACCCAGGCCTCGCGGCCGGGCCGGCCGGGATCGGCGCGGCGCGGCGCGCGATTGGTCGACGTTTTGTAATGGGTATTGCCGAACCCGCCGTCGCCGCCCCTCAGAAAGACGAGCCGCTGACCGGCGCGCGTCAGATCGGCGAGCACTTCGCGGTTATCGGCGTCCATGATCTGGGTGCCGGCCGGGACCGCCAGCACCAGATCCTGGCCATCCGCGCCGGTGCGGTCGCGTCCGGCACCGGGCCGGCCGTCCGCGGCGCGAAAGTGCTGTCGGTATCGGTAGTCGATCAGGGTATTGAGGTTTTCGGCCACCTCGAACACGACGTCGCCGCCGCGGCCGCCGTCACCGCCGTTCGGACCGCCGAATTCGATGAACTTTTCGCGGCGAAAGCTCGACGCCCCGCGTCCGCCATCGCCGCTCTTGAGGTAGATCTTGCATTGATCGAGGAACTGCATCGCAACCCGAAACGACAAAGGGGAACGGCGGGCCGTTCCCCTCGGGCCTCTGAGTGCTTGGGGGAAAGGCTACTCGGCGGCTTCCGTCGGCAACGGGGCCGCCGGCGACGCCACGGAAACAGAAACATAAGTGCGGCCGGCGCGACCGGTGTGGAACTTGACCGCACCCTCGCAGATCGCGAACAGCGTGTGGTCGCGGCCGATTCCGACATGCGCGCCGGGATGAAATTTCGTGCCGCGCTGGCGCACGATGATGTGGCCCGGAAGCACGATCTCGCCGCCGAACTTCTTGACACCCAGTCGTCTGCCGCGGCTGTCGCGGCCGTTGCGCGATGAACCGCCTGCTTTCTTATGCGCCATCTGTCGCTCCCACCTCGTGCGCCGGGCCGCTCGCTGCTCTGATCTCAGTGATGCGCAAGACAGTCTGCTGCTGGCGATGCCCTTTCTTGCGCCGGTAATTGTGGCGCCGCTTCTTCTTGAAGACGATGATTTTATCCGCCCGGGTCTGCTCGAGGACAGTGGCACTCACGGACGCTCCGTCGACGAGCGGCGCCCCGGCGGTAACCTCGGCCCCTTCGGCGATCATCAGAACGTCGGCGAGCTCGATCGCCTCTCCCGGCTCGGCGGGAAGCTTTTCGACCGTGAGCACGTCGTCCTTGGCGACCTTGTACTGCTTGCCGCCGGTCCGGATCACTGCGAACATCATATCGTCTTCGTTGATACACTCTGCCCGCGCATCGATCTGGGCGCGCACACTCGTTTCGGATAAGCCTGCCCCATCCGCCGGCGCGGAATATAAGTCCGTCCGGCGGACTGTCAACCCACGCACACCGGCCCTGATGACTTTGACGCCGCCAAGCCCGGGCTTTAGGATTAATGACCAGTGAGTGTGCGCTGCGCCCGGTGATGATCCGGGCTTTGCTCGATGAGGGGCCTGCCAAAAGTATGGACAGCGGTATTATTCGTGCGACTGAAGACGAGGCTTTGCAGTTTCACGCATTGGGGCGTGCGGGAAAGCTTTCGATCGCCCCCACAAAACCGATGACGACGCAGCGCGATTTGTCGCTCGCCTATTCGCCGGGGGTCGCCTTCCCGTGCCTGCGCATCGAACGCCAGCCCAGCACGGTTTTCGACTATACCTCCAAGGGCAATTTTGTCGCCGTGATCTCCAACGGCACTGCAGTTTTGGGGCTCGGCGACCTCGGCGCGCTTGCCGCCAAGCCGGTGATGGAAGGTAAGTGCGCGCTGTTCAAGCGCTTTGCCGATATCGACTCGATCGACCTCGAAATCGACACGCGCGATGTCGACGAGTTTGTTAACTGCGTACGATTTCTTCATCCGGCCTTCGGCGGCATCAATCTCGAGGACATCAAGGCGCCCGAATGTTTCATCATCGAGGCGCGGCTGCGCGAACTGCTGGATATTCCGGTATTTCACGACGACCAGCACGGTACCGCAATCATCGCCGCGGCCGGGCTGATCAATGCTCTTCATCTCACCGGCCGCGCGCTCGAAGAGGTCAAGATGGTGGTCAACGGCGCCGGCGCCGCCTCGATCGCCTGTGTCGAACTGCTGAAGGCGATGGGTCTGCCCTCGGACAGTGTGATACTTTGCGACACCAGGGGCGTTATCTACCGCCGCCGCGCCGACGGGATGAACCAGTGGAAGTCGGCGCATGCGGTCGAGACCAGTGCGCGTACGCTTGCAGAGGCGATCGAGGGGGCGGACGTTTTTTTCGGACTTTCAGCCAAGGGCGCGGTCGATCAACGAATGATCAGCGCCATGGCGGACAAGCCGATCATCTTCGCGATGGCCAATCCCGATCCGGAAATCACCCCTGAAGAGGTACGCGCCGTGCGTGCCGATGCAATCATCGCGACGGGCCGCTCGGATTATCCGAACCAGGTCAACAACGTTTTGGGTTTTCCGTACATTTTTCGCGGTGCGCTCGACGTGCGCGCATCGACGATAAACGACGCCATGAAGATTGCGGCGGCAGAGGCGCTGGCCGCGCTCGCGCGGGAGGACGTCCCCGACGAGGTTGCCGCAGCTTATTCGGGCGAGCGCCTGCTTTACGGGCCGGACTACATTATCCCGGCGCCGTTCGACCCGCGCCTGATCTGGGCGGTGCCCGCTGCGGTTGCCAAGGCCGCGATAGATTCGGGCGTGGCGCGCAAGCCGATCCCGGATATGGAAGCCTACAAGCGGGCTCTGCGCGGCCGGCTCGACCCGACTGCCGCCAGCCTCGAACTGATTTTCGAGCGGGTACGGGCCGCCCCGAAGCGGGTCGTCTTTGCCGAAGGCGAGGAAGAGAAAACCATCCGGGCGGCGCTGCTGTTCGCCGAAAGCGGTTATGGAGCACCGGTGCTGGTCGGTCGCGAGGACCGCATCAAATCGACGATGTCGGCGATGGGGTTGAACTCCCCTGGGGGCCTCGAGATCCACAACGCGCGCCTGTCGCAGCACAACCGGCGCTATACCGATTTTCTGTATGCACGGCAGCAGCGTAAAGGCATGCTCTACCGCGACTGCCAGCGCCTGGTGAACCA
This sequence comes from Alphaproteobacteria bacterium, assembly GCA_017353855.1. GTDB lineage: Bacteria > Pseudomonadota > Alphaproteobacteria > ATCC43930 > CGMCC-115725 > AP-15. Next base: position 2,682 of record JAFMSA010000176.1, on the reverse strand, counting down.
GGACCGTAACGTCTTCGCCGCCTGCATGGTCGCCTGCGGCGATGCAGATGCCCTGGTGACCGGCGTCACACGCAATTCGTTCGACGCGCTTGACGAGATCTCCCGGGTTATTGCTGTGGCACCCGGCTCGGTACTTTTTGGCCTGACAGTGCTGCTCGCTCGCGAGCGGACGGTTCTGCTCGCCGACACGCTGGTTCATGAGACACCGAGCTCCGCCGAGCTTGCCGATATAGCGACCCAGGCGGCGGCCAAGGCGCACGAGCTCGGGGTCGTGCCGCGCGTCGCACTGCTGTCGTATTCGAATTTCGGCAACCCGATGGGCAAGGACGGCCAACGGGTGCGCGATGCCGTGGCGCTGCTCGATCAGCGCGGTGTCGACTTTGAATATGACGGCGAGATGAGCGCCGATGTCGCCCTCGACTACCAGCTCATGCGTCGCCTCTACCCGTTTTGTCGGCTTGGAGGCCCCGCCAACGTCCTCGTCATGCCTGAGCTTCACAGCGCTAATATCGCCGCAAAGCTGTTGCCGCCGCTCGGTGGGGGCACGGTCGTCGGACCTCTCCTGCTCGGCCTTTCCCACCCTGTTCAGATCGTCAATATGGGTACCACAGTGTCCGACCTCGTAAACTTGGCCGCGCTGTCGGCGCACGACGCGATCGGTTGAGCGGCGGCGAGGTCGGCACCGCCGCCGGCTGGTGATCAGGGCGGTCGCACGTGACCCGGCGCAGATCGTCGATCCATAGAATCGTCGTCGTAGCGATCGCCGTCGGCGCTCCCAGCCTGATCCTGCTCGCGGTGTTGGTCGGATGGGGCTACGTCCCGGCGCTCGGGGCATTGATCGGCGCCGCGGTCATCGCGGTGGCAACGGGACTCGCCGTCGGCCGGTCGATCAATGACCTGGCGGTTGTCCGCAATGCCGTCGACACGCTCGGTGTCGAACAGACGGGCGAGGCGGCTGCGCTGCCGAACGCTCGCAGGCTTTCCCCGATAGCGTTCGAACTCTGGCTGGCCATTCTTAGGCTGATCAGGCTGTGGCGAGCGCGCATCCGCGTCCTCGAGGGGCAGCTCGCGGCCGAGGAAGCCATCATCGCAGCTCTTCCGGACCCGTTGATCGTGCTGGACGAGAGGCGAAGAATCGTCCGCTCCAATGCGCCGGCGGGAGCATTTGTCGGTGCTGTGTCCCAGCCGCGCGACCTTGCCACGGTGCTGCGCAATCCGGCCGTGCTGGCGGCGGCCGATGCGGTCCTGCGGGGCGAAGGCGCCAGGATTGTCGACTTTACCCTGACGGTTCCGGTGGAGCGGCAGTTGCGCGCCCGGCTTGCCCGCCTGGAGCAGCCCTCGCTCGACGGCGCGGTTGCAGTGCTCGTTCTGCACGATATCACGGAGCTGAGGCGGGCCGAGCAGATGCGGGCGGACTTTATCGCCAATGCCAGCCACGAGCTGCGCACACCGCTTGCAACTCTGATAGGCTTTATTGAAACCTTACGCGGGCCGGCGCGCGAGGACGCGGAAGCGCGAGAACGGTTTCTCGCGATCATGTATCAGCAAGCATTGCGGATGAGCCGGCTTGTCGAGGACCTGCTCTCGCTGTCGCGGATCGAGCTCAACGAGCACGTGATGCCGAGGCAAAGCGTAGATCTCGCCCCGTTACTGCGTCACCTCGCCGAGGCCCTGGAATTGCGTGCCGCCGAGCGCGAGATGGGGATCCGGCTGACACTCCCGTCTGGTCTTCCGGCGGTCCTCGGCGATCGTGACGAGCTTGCCCAGGTTTTCCAGAACCTCGTCGACAACGCGATCAAGTATGGTCGTCCCGGCACGGAGATCACGGTGACTGCCGACACCAGGCTGCAGCATCCGCGAGATAGCGACGCAGGGTCGGGCAGGTTTGTCTCAATTGCTGTCAGCGATCAGGGGGAGGGTATTGCGCGTGAGCACCTTTCCCGTTTGACCGAGCGGTTTTACCGGGTCGATACCGCGCGCTCCCGGGAGATCGGGGGTACTGGGCTGGGTTTGGCCATTGTCAAACACATTGTCAATCACCATCGCGGGTTTCTCGAGATCGACAGCACGCCCGGCGTAGGCTCGGTCTTTACGGTGTGGTTGCGGTTATACCCGGCTTCTTCTGCGCATCCGGCTGCGGCCAATATGTCATGAAAGTGCAATAAAAGTGTTATTCAATCTTCGCCGCCGCCACTTTATGATCCGCATTGACACGTTGCGAACTCGCCGGGTCGATCGGCTTCGTTGAGAACGGGGCAACCTTTAAACGCCTATCGCTGGATTTTTTGCGATAGCGGTGATCGGGCTGAACACCCCTGACTGCGGCGCGTCCGGGCTTACGCCGATGCATTTCCGGCGCCTGCGGGGATGGGGATAGACAGACGGTAAGTTTGTGAGCCGACCAGCGGGGTCATGGATGCCTGTTGACATTGCGCTACCGAGGGTATCGGCGGCGAAATCCCGCAATGGCGCGATTGGCGATTTCGTCTTCCGCCATCTCACTTTTCTGTTCGCGGTTCTCGTTCTGCTGATCCTTGGCGGGGTTATAGCGGCTCTGGTGCAGGGCGCAATTCCTGCACTGCGCTCCTTCGGCGTCGCGTTTCTTTATTCGAACGTCTGGAACCCGGTCACTGAAAAGTTCGGGGCTTTGGCGCCGATCTACGGCACGCTCGTCACGTCAGC
>JAFMSA010000175.1 GCA_017353855.1 Alphaproteobacteria bacterium | reverse complement strand
GCACCGGCGCCGACGCGAAACGGACCGAGCACCTGCGCTCCCGAGCCGACAATGACACCGTTACCGATCGTGGGATGCCGCTTCGCGCCGCGGGTGAGCTTCGTCCCGCCGAGCGTCACTCCCTGATAGAGTGTGACGTCGTCCCCGATCTCGGCGGTCTCGCCGATCACGATGCCCATTCCGTGATCCATGAATACGCGTCTGCCGATCCGGGCACCGGGGTGGATTTCGATGCCGGTCATAACCCGGCCTGTATGCGATACGAGACGCCCCGCGAGGAGCCAGCCTCGTTTCCACAGCCAGTGGGCGACGCGATGGAACAACAGCGCGTGAAACCCAGGGTAGCACAGCACGACTTCGAGACGCGAGCGAGCAGCTGGATCGCGGGCCAGCACGGCGTCGATTTCGTCCCGCAGCTTTTTGAAGAGCATTGCTGTCACTATATGGTAGCCTTCACCCTGGTGGCACCGGAGTGGGTCGCCGCGGCGCGGTGGTGGCCGAAACGAAAATATAATTGTCCGACAAGCGTGATCAAGAATTCCGCACGCACCAATGCGCTCCGAAGCCGAGAATATCCGACCCGGGCAGTGGGACTTAAGCTGGATCAAGGATGCCTGACGTAATTATCAACGGCCCGGATGGCCGCATTGAGGCACGCTACCATCATGCCCGAGGCGCGGCCGCGCCGATGGCGCTCGTATTGCATCCCCACCCCCAGCATGGCGGCACGATGAACAACAAGGTGGTCTACGCCTTGTACCAGTGCTTTGTGCGCCGCGGTTTCTCGACCTTGCGTTTCAACTTTCGCGGGGTGGGGCGCAGCCAGGGCAGTTTCGATCGGGGCGAGGGCGAGCTTTCCGATGCAGCCTCCGCGCTCGATTGGCTGCAGACCTACAATCCCAACGCCGGCTCATGCTGGGTGGCGGGATTTTCGTTTGGTGCGTGGATCGGGATGCAGTTGCTGATGCGGCGGCCCGAAATCGAGAGCTTCATCTCGGTCGCACCGCCCGCCAATATGTACGACTTCACGTTTCTGGCACCGTGTCCGTCTTCCGGGCTGATCCTGCAGGGCGACCAGGATTCCGTGGTGCCGCTCGAAGCGGTGCAGAAGCTGGTGACCAAGCTCTCGCATCAGCGGGACATAAAGATCGATTTTCGCAAGGTCTCCGGCGCAGACCACTATTTCGGCGATTGCATCGAGGCGCTCATCACGAATGTCGATGGCTATATCGGCGACCACGCCCGCCTCGGCGGTAAGCCCGCGGCCCCCTCGCAAGGCCGCGGCGCCCGCTGAGATTCACTGACCCCCGGCTGAAGCCGAGGGACTGTGAGGGGGAGCTCGGAAACTCTCCGTGGGCGGCCGCCGCTCCCCGTCTGCGGAGGGCTCCCCCGGCCTCGTCAGCCTGCCCCTCTTAGCCTCTGACGTGGGGATGATTGGCGAGCCTCTCCCGCTCGCAGTTTGATGAACAGCCGGGAGCGGGGGTCCGCCGGCTGCCCCGATAGCAGGACCATCGGGGATTCATCGCGCCAACGGCTCTCGCGCCAGCGAGCCCGGCGCCAAAAAAACCACCTCGAGTTTGCGGCGCACCGCAATTGCCTTGAAGCGGCCTTCAGCGGCGCTATCTTCCCCCTCGACGGGCGAGACGTGCCGCGCATCAGCGTCAGTCCGCAAACGGATCGCGTACCAGCACCGTATCCTCGCGCTCCGGGCTTGTCGACAAGAGCGCGACAGGAGCGCCGATCAGTTCCTCCAGCCGCCGGATGTATTTGATCGCCGTCGCCGGCAGGTCTGCCCAGGAGCGAGCGCCGCGCGTGCTCTGGCGCCAGCCCTCGGCGCTCTCGTAAATCGGCTCGAGCTCGGCTTGGACAGTCATCCCGGCCGGGAGGTGATCATAGATCTCCCCGCCGCGCCGATAGGCGGTGCAGAATTTGACCTCTTTCATGCCGTCCAGCACATCGAGCTTGGTCAGCGCGATACCTCTGACCCCGCCGGTTTTGACTGCCTGGCGCACCGCCACCGCGTCGAACCAGCCGCAACGCCGCTTGCGCCCGGTGACGACGCCAAACTCGCGGCCGCGCTCGCCCAGCATCTCGCCAACAGCGTCCTTTAGCTCGGTCGGGAATGGCCCGGTGCCGACGCGGGTCGTGTAGGCCTTGGTGATACCGAGGACGTAGCCGACCGCCCCCGGGGCGACCCCCGAGCCCGCGGCAGCTTGCCCGGCAACCGTATTCGAGGAGGTGACATAGGGGTAAGTGCCGTGGTCGACGTCGAGCATCGCCCCCTGCGCACCTTCGAACAGGATGCGCCGGCCTTGGACCCGCGCTTCGTCGAGGAGCCGCCAGACCGGCCCTGCATAGGGTAGAATGCGCGGCGCGATCGCTGTGAGGGCGGCAATCAGCTCGGCGCGGTCGATTTCAGGTTCGCCGAGCCCACGCAGCAGCGCGTTGTGGTGCAGCAGAACGTCATCGACCCGCCATGCGAGCGCCTCGTCGTCTGCCAGGTCACAGACCCGGATGGCGCGGCGCCCTACCTTATCCTCGTAGGCCGGACCGATGCCGCGGCCGGTGGTGCCGAGCTTGTTGTCTCCCCGCCGCTGTTCACGGGCGCGGTCGAGCGCGCCGTGCGACGGCAGGATCAGCGCAGCATTGTCCGCGAGCCTCAAATTCCGGGGGTTGACATCGACGCCCTTGGCGCGGATCGAGTCGATCTCGTCGATCAGTGCCCAGGGATCGACGACGACACCGCTACCGATGATCGACAGTTTGCCCGGCCGCACGACCCCGGACGGAAGCAGGCTCAGCTTGTATTCGACATTGCCGATGACGACGGTATGGCCGGCATTGTGGCCTCCTTGAAAGCGGACGACGACATCGGCCCGGTTCGACAGCCAGTCGACGATCTTGCCCTTGCCTTCGTCGCCCCACTGGGCCCCGACCACGACGACATTGCCCATATTCAACCTCCTCAGCCGACTGCGACCGGGATCTCTCCCTGGAGGACATAGCCGCAGCCGAGGCGGCGTGCCTCTGCCCGCCAATCTTCGACCCGCTCGAGTGCTGCGACGGTGACCCACCCCGCCTCGCGCAGCGCCTGGCAGTGCGCCGGGTCGACGCCGGGCGGAATCAACAGCCGCCGCGGAGAGACAGGACGCGGCAATGTCCGCAAGATCGTATCGGTGTAGAGTGTAAAGCCGGTGGCCGGCTCAGGCGCGGACGGGTTTCCGGCGTCGTAGCGCCCGCCGCGCCCCAGATCACCAACCGGGCCATGCGCCGCGTCAGCCCCGGCAAAAAATGCGAAGCTGATCCCCGTGTGGTACTCGAAGCCGCGGTTCTCGACAGAGTCGACCGTCACCTTGAGCTCGGGAGCCGCCGCCGAGAGACCGTCGAGCACGGCCCCAAGCCGTGCCCGTTCGATCCGCGCGCGCGGCGGCAGATCGAGACGGTCGAGCACGCCCAAAGTCGCCTGGGCGGATCCCGCCGCCGCAAGCAACTCGGCGAGCAGTTCCCCCGCCTCGCCCGCTAGAACCGCAACCGCAGCGATGTCCTTGTGGTCGAGCGCCGCGCGCAACGCCGCAGCCGGCATCCCTGCAATGCCGTACGCTTCGACGACCGCCGGCACTAATGTCGGCAGGGTAATATCGACCGAGAGACTAGGAATGCCGATCGCCCGCAGCGCCTCTGCGGCCACGGCGATCGCCTCCACATCGGCGGCCGGTACTGCTGGCCCGATCAGTTCCGCGCCGACGACACCGACCTGCCGCTCCGGGCAGATTTCCGAACCGGCGACCCGCAGGATCTGGCCGGCGCAGCTCAACCGCAGGGGCCGCGGCGCATCGCCGAGCCGTGTCGCCGCGATCCGCGCGATCTGCGGGGTCATGTCGGCGCGTACCCCGATCATGCGGTGCGACGAGGGATCCATCATGCGGAAGGTCGCGTTGGACATCGCCGCTCCCGCTCCCGAGAGCAACGTTTCCTCGAACTCGACCAGCGGCGGCTTGACCCGCTCATAGCCGTGCGCCGCGAAGGTCTTCATCAGCCGTGCCACCACTTGCGCCTCGACATCCGCGTCAGGTGGCAGAAGATCGTGTATGCCGGTCGGCAGCAGCGCCGGGTGCGGAGCCTCACTCATGGCACGGCTGAAGATGCACCAGCCGGACGCGGAGGGCACACAGAAAAAATGACAATCCTCCATGCGTCCATCGCGAGCCCGCCTTAAAACCGAAGGGCCTTGACTTGGATCACGTTGGGCAGAGCGCGGACCGTGTCGAGGATGGCAGGTGTCAGTGGCTCATCGACTTCCACCAGCGCGATGGCGTCTTGTCCCGGCGCGGTACGACCGAGATGGAACGTCGCGATATTGACGTCGGCCGCGCCGAGCGCGTGCCCGAGAGCGCCGATAAAGCCCGGTTTGTCGTAATTACGGACGAACAGCATGTTGCCCCCGAGCTCGGCTTCGAGCGGGATGCCCTCGATCGAGACGATGCGCGGCTTGTCGCCGGCAAACAACGTGCCCGCGAGCCCACGCACGCGGCGCTCCGTCGTCACGACCACCCGGATCAGCGTCTGGTAGTCAACCGGTTCGCCGCGCCGCGTCTCGCTTATGCGGATGTCGCGCTCGCGGCACAGTTCCAGCGCATTGACCATATTGACCGCGGCTAGCTGCGGCGACAACAACCCGGTCAGTACGATCGCGCTCAGTGGCTTGATATTGAGCTCGGCGACCGCTCCTTCATATTCGAGGGTTACCGATTTGATGCCGGTTTCCGTCAACTGGCCGGCAAAGCTGCCAAGCTGCTCGGCGAGCTTCATGTAAGGGTCGAGGCGCTTTGCCTCCTCGGCGGTCAGCGACGGCACGTTGAGCGCATTCGAGACGGCGCCGGTCAACAGAAAATCGGCAATCTGCCCGGCGATCTGCAACGCGACATTCTCCTGCGCCTCGGTCGTGGCGGCGCCGAGATGCGGGGTCGCGACGACATTGTCGCGGCCGAACAGAGGGTTCTTCAATGCCGGCTCGTCGACAAACACATCGATTGCTGCCCCGGCGACCTGACCGCTGTCGAGTGCGGCAGCAAGGTCGGTCTCGACAACGAGACCACCGCGAGCGCAGTTGACCAGCCGCACGCCGCGCTTCATCCCGGCGATCGCGCGTGCATCGATCAGGTTTTTTGTCGCCTCCGTAAGCGGCGTGTGCAGCGTGATGAAATCGGCGCGCGCAAGCAGCCAATCGAGAGAAACCTTCTCGATGCCCAGACCGACAGCCCGCTCGGGCGACAGGAAGGGGTCGTAGGCGATCACCTTCATGCGCAAGCCCAGCGCCCGCTCGGCAACGATCGACCCGACATTGCCGCAGCCGATGATGCCAAGCGTCTTGCCGGTCAGCTCGACCCCCATAAAGCGTGATTTCTCCCATTTGCCGGCCTGCGTGGAGCGGTCGGCGACCGGAATTTCGCGGCACAGCGCGAACAGCATCGCAATCGTGTGCTCGGCGGCGGTGATCGAGTTGCCATAAGGCGTATTCATCACGACGATGCCGCGTTGGGTGGCCGCTGCGACGTCGATATTGTCGATCCCGATCCCGGCCCGGCCGATGACCTTGAGGTTGTGAGCGTGAGAAAGCAGGCCGGCCGTCACCTTGGTCGCCGATCGTACGACGAGCCCCTCGTAGGCGGCGATCCGAGCCTTCAGCTCCTCGGCGGGCAGTCCGGGCCGGAAATCGACTTGGACCCCGCGTGCGGCAAGAATGTCGACCGCGCGCGGGCTCAAGGCGTCCGCAATCAGCACCTTCGGCATCCAACGCTCCGTGAAACTTGGTCAATGTGACACAGAAACACCGATGCCACAGAGAGATCCTTAGGTGCTCTGTCCGGCCAAATGAGACCGACGGCGGCATCGTTCCAGGGCGGCCGGCCCGCGGGGACGCGCAGGGCGGCGCGCAGAATGTCTCACCGTGATCGACCCTTTCTCGGGCCGGGTGCCGCCGCTCGCCAGCTCAGCGAAAGCTGCCTCGCGCCCTCCCGCTTCGCGAGGGATGGTCTATGCGGCCTTCGCGATGCGGCGCTGTTCTTCCCAGGCCCAATCGAGCCAGGGAAGGAGGATTTCGATATCCGCCGTCTCGACGGTGGGTCCGCTCCAGATGCGCAGCCCCGGAGGCGAAGCTCGATGGCTGGCGATGTCGTAGGCGGCACCTTCCTGTTCGAGCCGCCGGGTCATCGCCCGCACGGTCTGAAAGCGTTCCTCCGGCGAGAGCGCCGTGAACCATGGCTCGGTGATCTTGAACTGCGGCGAAGTGCAGGAGATCGTCGCGGGATCCTCGGCGAGCGGATCGGCCCACGGACATTTCTCGACCCAGCTCAGGAGTGTCCCCAGATTGCGTTCCGAACGGGCGATCAGCCCGTCGAGACCGCCCACCGAATGCGCCCATTTCAGAGAATCGAGGGCGTCTTCGACGCACAGCATTGACGGCGTGTTGATCGTCTCGCCGCGGAACACTCCTTCGATCAATTTGTCTTTCGCGGTCAGTCGGAACAGCTTTGGCAGCGGCCAGGGCGGGACATAGCTCTCCAGCCGCTCGACGGCGCGCGGAGATAATGCGAGCATTCCGTGCCCCGCTTCGCCGCCCAGGGATTTCTGCCACGACCAGGTGGCGACATCGAGCCTGTCCCACGGAAGGCGCATCGCAAAGATCGCCGAGGTCGCGTCGCAGATTGCCAGCCCTTCTCGATCGGCGGCAATCCAATCGCCGTCCGGCACCCGGACCCCGGAGGTCGTGCCGTTCCACGTGAAGACGATGTCGCGGGCGGGGTCGACCCGAGCGAGATCGGGAAGCCGGCCGTAGGGAGCTCGCATTACCCTTACGTCGTCGAGCTTGAGGTGCGCGACGTCGGCGACCCAGCCCTCGCCAAAATTCTCCCATGCCAGCATGTCGACGCCGCGTGCGCCGAGAAGCGACCACATCGCGATCTCGATCGCGCCGGTATCGGATCCGGCCACGATCCCCACCCGCCAGTCGGCGGGAATGCCAAGGATCGCGCGCGAGCGATCCACGACCTCGACGAGTCGCGCCAGCCCGGCCCCCGAGCGATGCGAGCGCCCGACCAATGCCTGTCCGAGAACCGCCGGCGACCACCCCGGCCGTTTGGCGCAGGGGCCCGAGGAAAAGCAGGGGTTAGCCGGGCGCCGGTTCGGCTTCATGCACGTCTTCCCCTCAGAAGAAATACGGCCCGCTGCGGGCCGCTCCCGGCGCGATATTTATGAGCCTGCCCGGGGCGCGTCAATCTGTGTCGCACCGTCTCCCGCAAGACGCAACCAGTGCGAGTTCCCAGTATTGGCCGACCAAATCGCGTCCGAAACTGTGATGAGGTTCCTCGCAAACCAGTTGAAAACCGGCTGCCTCGTAAATGCGGCGCGCCGAAACCAGTATATCGTTGGTCCATAGTTTAATTTTACGGTAACCGGCGCGGCGCGCAAAGCCGATACATTGGTCGACAAGCTGCCGCCCGATGCCCAAACCGCGCGCCTTCGGCTCGACGTAAAGCAAGCGCAATTTAGCGGTTTCGGCATCCTCCTTGACCAACAGCACCGCGCCGAGGATTTCCCTGTCGCGCTCGGCGATCCAGCAGCGTTCGCGCCGGGTGTCGAAATTGCCGATGAAGTCCGCGGCAATCCGGGCGACAAGAGCCTCGA
>JAFMSA010000768.1 GCA_017353855.1 Alphaproteobacteria bacterium | reverse complement strand
GGCCTCCGCTGCCATCGAGCACTAAACGCTCATAGTCTTCGAGATCCCCCTCGAATGGCCGGGCCGTCCCGTTGGCGACGAGCCACAGCCGGTCGGCCACGAGCTCGAGCAAATGCCAATCATGACTCACCAAGACGACCGCGCCGGGGAAATCGTTGATGGCGTCGACCAGGGCTTCTCGGGTCTCGATATCAAGGTGGTTTGTCGGTTCGTCGAGGATCAACAGAGCCGGAGCCTCATGACTGATCAACGCGAAATTCAGCCGCGCCCGCTCGCCCCCCGACAGGTCCCGGACTGCTACGAAGGCCTGGTCCTGGCCAAAGCCGAACCTGCCGAGCCGCGCGCGTACCGCTTCGGGAAGCGCCTGCGGCATAAGCGCCGACAGATGATCGAAGGGCGAGGCGTCGGGACGCATTTCGTCGATCTGGTGCTGGGCGAAGAAACCGCAGCGGAACCGGGGTGATCGGGTGATCTGTCCGTTCATCGGGTCAAGGCGGCCGGCGAGCAGCCGCGCCAGGGTTGTCTTGCCGTTGCCGTTGGCGCCGAGCAGTGCCACCCGGTCGTCCGAATCGAGCCGCAGATCGAGGCGCGAGAGAACCGGCCTTCCTGGAACATAGCCGACCGAAACCCGGTCGACGGCAATCAGTGGCGGCCTCAGGCGCGGGGGATCCGGAAAGGAGATCCGCGTCGGCGCTTCCTCGGCCGGCACCACGATCGGCTGCAGCCGGGCCAGCGCCTTGAGCCGGCTTTGTGCCTGCCGCGCCTTGGTTGCCTTGGCGCGGAATCGTTCGACAAAGACCTCAAGCCGCTGCCGCTCGAATGCCTGACGCCGGGCCAAGGTTTCGAGCCGGCGGGCCGCTTCGGCTCGCGTCCGGAGGTAAGTCTCGAAGCTGCCGGAATACAGGGTCAGCTTTCCGTGTTGAAGATGCACGGTCAGCGTCGTGACAGCGTTGAGGAAACGGCGATCGTGGCTGACGAGGATCAGGGTTCCGCGATAACTCCGCAAAAAGCGTTCGAGCCACAGTGCAGCTTCGAGGTCGAGATGATTGGTCGGTTCGTCGAGCAGGAGAAGGTCGGGTTCGGCAAAAAGAATCGCGGCGAGCGCCACGCGCATCCGCCAGCCGCCCGACAGATCGTCGAGTCGTCCCTGTTGCATTGCGTCGTCGAGGCCGAGCCCGGCGAGGATGCGCGCGGCCCGGCCCGGCGCCGAATGAGCGTCGATCTCGAGCAGTCGGGCCTCGATCTCGGCGGCGCGCAAGGGATCGGCACCGCGGTCCCGCTCGGCCAGCAGGATCTCCCGCTCGGTGTCTGCGGCCAATACGGCGGCCTGCGGCGTCATCTCTCCGCCTGGCGCTTCCTGTGCAAGAAAACCGATCCGGTACCCGCGCGGCAGCTCGATCGACCCGCCATCCGGCTGCAAGGCACCACGGATCAGGTCAAGCAGCGTGGACTTGCCGGCTCCGTTGCGCCCGACGAGACCGACCTTACTGCGCTCGGCAATCTGCGCGCTCGCCCGGTCGAGCAGCGTGCGCCCGCCGATGCGATAGGTCACGGCGGAGAGGTTCAGCATCGGGGCGTCCCGGCATATCTCGATAGCGCGGCCGGATGAGCCGCTCCGGGGCGATCAGGGTCGGCCTCTCCGGCTGGGTGTACGAGAGTTGGCGCGGCCGTTTCTACCCGACCGGATTGCGGCATTCGGATGAGCTCTCCTACGCCAGCCGGCAGGTTGACACGATCGAGATCAACGGGACTCATTACTCGCTGCAACGCCCCGACTTATTTGGCCGGTGGTATGACGAGACGCCGGACGGCTTTGTGTTCGCCGTGAAGGGCAGCCGGTACATCACGCACCTCAAACAGCTCAATGATATAGAGACGCCGCTCGCCAATTTCTTCGCTTCGGGCGTGTTACGGCTCGAAGAGAAGCTCGGCCCGTTTCTGTGGCAATTTTCCCCCCGGTTCGGGTTTGACCGCGAGCGTCTGGAGCACTTCCTCGCGTTGCTGCCGAGGCATTCCGCGGCGGCGGCAGCTTTGGCAGAACGTCACGACCGCCGCGTCGCGGGCCGCTCCTGGACCCGGACGCGGCGGAAGCGGGGATTGCGTCACGCTGTCGAGATCCGCCATCCGGGCTTTCTCGACCCCGCCTTCATAGCACTCTTGCGGCGGCACAAAGTCGCGCTCGTTTTCGCCGACTCGGTTGCCTGGCCCTATGCCGAGGACGTGACCGCCGATTTCGTCTACCTGCGCCTGCACGGCTCGGAAGAGCTGTACGCGAGCGGCTACTCGGACGAGGCCCTCGATCGCTGGGCGGCACGGGTGAGACTGTGGGCTGAGGGTCTGCAGCCCAGTGACGCCCGCCTGATCGCTTCCGGCGCGCGGTCCCCGCGAAGAGCCGCTCGTGAGGTTTTTGTGTATTTCGACAATGACGCGAAGGTCCGCGCGCCGGCGGACGCGCGTTCCCTCAAAGCCAGGCTGGGTTAGCACCGGCTTATTGCAATTTCGTGCCGCCTGCGTGAGCCTTGCC
>JAFMSA010000767.1 GCA_017353855.1 Alphaproteobacteria bacterium | reverse complement strand
TTGATCTAGAAATGAGGTAAATGAGCCTCATTCCTTTATGCGATCTTTATTTTGCCGGCGTCAGATCCGTCTGGAATCTTTAGGCCGGCCGGGCCTTCTTATCTGGTTCGGGCGCACCCGACCGGTCCGGGCGCAATTGACGCGTGAGACGCGTTTGATGGGAGCAAGGACTGCAATGCTCGACGCGCTGCTGATTGCGATCGGCGTTGGCTTCTTCGTCGCCTCGATCCTCTACGTGCTCGCTTGCGAAAGAATGTGACGGCTATGTTGCTGGATTACATCCTCGGAAGCGTTGCGACCATCATCATCGTGGTCTACCTCGTTTACGCGCTGATCAACCCTGAACGGTTCTAGGAAGGCCAATGACGATCATCGGTTGGGTCCAGATCGCGCTGTTCAGCGTCATTGTGATCCTGATTACCCGGCCGTTGGGCGGGTATATGACCCGCGTTTTCAATGGCGAGCGTAGCTTTCTCAGCCCGGTGATGAGGCCGGTCGAACGGGCCGTCTACTGGTGCTGCGGCGTCGACGAGAAGGAAGAGCAGCACTGGCTCACTTATGCCACCGCGATGCTCTTCTTCAGTGTCGTCGGGTTTCTGACGCTGTACGCGCTGCAGCGGTTGCAATCGTACCTGCCGTTTAACCCACAGGGGCGGACGGGCGTTGAACAAGCCCTCGCCTTCAACACCTCGATCAGCTTTGTCACGAACACGAACTGGCAGTCCTACGTGCCGGAGACCACAATGGGCTATCTCGTGCAGATGGCTGGGTTGACGGTGCATAATTTCGTTTCGGCAGCCGCCGGCATCGCCTTGGCGCTGGCGCTAATTCGCGGCTTCGCGCGCCGTGAGGCGAAGGCGATCGGGAATTTTTGGGTCGATTTGACCCGCACGACCCTTTACGTGCTGCTGCCGCTATCGGTCGTCATTGCCCTGTTCTATGTCTGGCAGGGGATGCCGCAGAATTTAGGCCCGTATGTCGATGTCACGACGCTCGAAGGCGCAAAACAGACGATCGCCCAGGGTCCGGTCGCCTCTCAGGAAGCAATCAAGATCCTCGGCACGAATGGCGGCGGTTTTCTTAACGCCAATTCGGCGCACCCCTATGAGAACCCGACTCCGCTCACCAATCTGATTCAACTGGTCTCGATCTTCGCGATCGGCGCCGCGCTCACCAATGTCTTGGGCCGGATGGTGCATGATGAGCGCCAAGGCTGGGCGATATTCGCGGCGATGGGAATACTGTTCCTCGCCGGGGTGACCATCGCCTATTGGTCCGAATCTCAGGGCAATCCCGCTGTCCCGGCATTCAACGTCGATGTCGCCGCAAGCGATCTGCAGGCGGGCGGCAACATGGAAGGCAAGGAGGTGCGGTTCGGGCCCGCTCTCTCGGCTCTCTACGCGACCGTGACGACCGACGCTTCATGTGGAGCCGTCAATGCAATGCATGACAGCTTCCTGCCAGTGGGCGGCATGGTACCGCTCCTCAACATTCAGTTGGGCGAGATCATTTTTGGCGGCGTCGGCTCCGGGCTCTACGGAATGCTTGCTTTCGCGATCGTGGCGATGTTCGTCGCCGGGCTCATGGTGGGGCGCACACCCGAGTATCTCGGCAAAAAGCTCGAGGCCAAGGAGGTCAAGATGACGATCCTTGCGCTGCTGAGCCTGCCGTTATCAATCCTCGGCTGGACAGCGCTCGCGACCGTTGTGCCGCCTGGGCTTGCGGGGATCGCCAATACCGGCCCGCACGGGTTTTCCGAAATTCTTTATGCCTATACCTCCGGGACCGGCAACAACGGCAGCGCGTTTGCCGGACTCTCGGCGAACACGCTGTTCTACAACACGACGATCGCGGGCGCGATGTTGATGGGCCGGTTCATCTTCGTGATTCCGCTGCTGGCTGTAGCAGGGTCGCTGGCGCAGAAGAAGCTGCTCCCCCCGTCGGCCGGGACGTTCCCGACCAACCGGCCGCTGTTTGTCGGTCTTCTCGTCGGCGTCGTGCTGATCATCGGGGGGCTTACCTTTTTCCCGGCCATTTCCCTCGGCCCGGCGGTCGAGCAAGTCGCAATGAACCAGGGCAAGACCTTCCCGGCACCGTGAGCAACCGGGTTTCGCAGGGATATTCGCTATGACCGGCATCTCCCCGATCATGATCGGCTCACCCGACACCGGGCTTTACAAGCGTCAGCTGCGGCCCCAGTCGATCTTGGACCGCTCGCTGATCGTGCCGGCGATCCGGGCTTCGTTCCGCAAGCTTAATCCGCGCACCCTCGTCAAAAACCCGGTCATGTTCTGTGTCGAGATCGTCTCGGTACTGACGACGATCTTCTTCCTGCGCGACCTGACCGCCGGAGGCGGCACCGTCGTCGGTACCAATGCGCTGTTTTCGGGGCAGATTACGGTCTGGCTATGGTTCACTGTGCTCTTTGCCAATTTCGCGGAAGCGGTCGCGGAGGGGCGCGGTAAAGCCCAGGCCGACGCGTTGCGCCGCACGCGGACAGAAACCAAGGCCAAGCGTCTCCAGGGCGCCAACTC
>JAFMSA010000766.1 GCA_017353855.1 Alphaproteobacteria bacterium | reverse complement strand
CGGGCGCGCGAGCTGTGCCCGCAGCTTACCTTCGTCAGCGGCCATTTCGCGGAATATCAACGGCTAGGCGATGCCGCGATCGAGGTGCTCAAGGATTTCACGCCGCTGGTCGAGCGTATTTCCATCGACGAGGCCTTTGCGGACGTGGCGGGCTGTACCCGTCTCTTCGGTCCGCCGGTCGAAATTGCACGGAATATTCGCCACCGGGTGCGGGCGCAACTCGGCCTTGCAATTTCGGTCGGCGTGGCGCGCACCAAGCACCTGGCGAAAATTGCATCGCAAGTGGCCAAGCCTGACGGGTTGGTGGTCGTCAATCCCGAGACCGAGCTCGATTTCCTTCACGACCTGCCCGTCGAACTGATGTGGGGAGTCGGCCCGGTCACCAAGGCGCGGCTGGCCGAGAATGGCGTTCTTACTATCGGGCAATTGGCGAAGACGCCGGGCGGGTCGCTTGCGCGACTGCTTGGTTCAGGTGCGGGAGAGAAGCTCGCGGCGTTAGCATGGAATCGCGATCCGCGGGAAATCAAGATACATCGTCGGGCACGATCAGCAGGAGCACAGTCCGCGATCGGCAAGAGGCCTGTGGAAGAGAGCGTTTTCCGACCCACGCTGCGCCATCTCGCAGACAGAATCTGTGCCCGGCTGCGGGCGAAATCCCGGTGTGGTCGGACAGTGACGGTCCGCGTCAGGTTCGCCGATCTCCATTCGGTCACCCGCTCCATAACACTCGGCACACCGATCTCATCGACCGCGATCCTTGCCGAGGTCGCGGAGGAGCTTGTGCGGACGGTCCTCGCGCATCACCCCCACGAGAAGAATATCTCGCTTCTGGGGATCTCCGTATCGCATCTCAGCAAGGAAGCGGAAGTGCAGCTGGAGCTGCCGCTCGGGCTCGAAGACGAAAAGCTCCGCCCCGGCAGTAGAACAGGTATAGCGCGTGGGGCGGCCGATCGCGCGGTCGACAAAATTCGCGATCGCTTCGGATGGGGAGCGGTCGGCTACGGGTCGGTCGCGTTGGGAATATCCCGTTCTGTCCCGGACGAGTTTCGCGTCCTGGCCGAACAGGAGTTGTGACCGGCGCCCTTGCGGCACCCCGACCAAGTGCTATCGCGCCTCAGTGCTCGTTGAGACCGCTGCGCCCGCCGGCGAGTTCGCGCCCTCGTAATCGTAAGGCGTCGCAAGGCCGGCCAGACACTCTCTCCTCGTGGATGTGAGCCAGCCCCAGCGATCACGCCTCTCCATCCAGCGGGTTCAGCAGCGTAACGGTCCGGGGCAGACGCGTGAGGCAGCGCAAAGCCCCGCACATGAGACTACGTTGCCCTCTGGCGAACGGGCTCGACACAGAATTGAGCGGCTGCGTTCTGCCCCATCATTCGCGCGATCAGCGCCTCGGGCACACCGGCATCGCGCAACTGGCCTATGGCGTCCCAGGCGCTCGTCGTATCGTGATGCGGATAGCGTGAACCCCAGACGACCTTTGCCGCAAAATCGTGCGGCAACTTTTGGATAAGCCGCTCTTCGGCATCAAAGCCGAGCATGACGTTGCCGTGCTCCCACATCTCTTGCGGCTCAGTACTGACCGGATAATGGTGCAGCAGCGGGATCACCCGTGTCGAGGCCTCCATCTTTTCGAGGACTTCCTGCATCCACGAGGCCTTGCCATGGGCGACGACAACCTTCATTGCCGGGTAGCGTTCCATGACGGTAAAGCCAATCAGTGTCGAAGCAACGAACATATGGTTGTCCAGCCAGTTGGCAAGTATTGGCGCCAGCGGATGCCCAAGCGGCGTGGCGCCGGTGAACGTCGTCGTTCCGGGGGCGCCGCTACTGCCGCCGGCAAGTGGCCCGCCTCCACCCCCCGGTAGCGCAGGTTGCACGAGCCGATCCTTGATCTTCTCGAAGAACGGACCGTGTGATGTCCATTCCGGGTTCCACAGGCCCGGCGTCGCATGCACCGCTGCCGTGATGCCCAGAGCCTCCATCTCCGCCCACAGCGGGTCGTAGTAAGGATGGTTCAAATAATGTCCCTCGAGAAACATTGGCCGGATGAAGACAGCCCGGAACGATGGCCGTTGCGCCAGACGCCGCAATTCTTCGAGTGCAAAATCCATATTTTGCAGCGGCAGGATCGCAGCCGCGAAGAGGCGTCGCGGCGCCGCGTTGCAGAAGTCATCAATCCAGTCGTTATAGGCTCGGGCCAGCGCGTAGGCGACGTCCGGGTCGCGCACCAGGAAAAAGCCCTCGGCGAACCAGGTCGGGTAGAGGAGCGCCTGGTCCACGCCGATCGCATCCATGTCGGCAAGGCGCGCGTGCCCCTCCCAGGCGCCTGCATTCATTGGGTGAGCGCGGTGCGGGTCGAGGTCTCCGACTGCGTCCCAGCTCATACCAGGCCGCCACAACGCGTGCCGCGGCAGATTGGGATTGGTCGTATCGCGGAAGATCTCGCCGTTGATCTTGAGATACGAGCCGGTGCGGCCTTCCTGACGCCACAAGGCGTGCTTGCCGAGCACGCGGTATTCCGGCTCGAGATATTTC
>JAFMSA010000174.1 GCA_017353855.1 Alphaproteobacteria bacterium | reverse complement strand
CTCAACCGTCACCTCAAGTTGCTGCCAGCGGCTTCCGCGCGCTTTACCCTGAGAACTTCGACGACGACGATCTCAAACCTTTTCTTCTTTAATCAGAATCTCGTCCAATCACAACGACGACTGAACGAGTCGGTCGCCGTAAAAAGGGAGCCTTGGCCGACCGCGTCGGACATTGCCGGGAGGCCAATCGAAGCGACGATGGGGGTTCAGCCGACCGCGCACCGCGTCTGCGGGTTTTTCATCTTCTCTTCGCCAGCTCGATTCCTTCCCGATAACATTGAAGGCTGTTTTTGGTGAACGGCCCTGCCGTTGGTTCTCGGATGGCTTGGTAAGCCGCGTCGGGGTCGTTGCCGCTTCCGCCCCATGGCGGCATATTGAGAAACTGCCCGCCGTGGGTATTGGTGATCTGGCCGGACAATTGAAGGCAAGGGCCCCATTTTTCAGGAGGGGTGGCGCAGACCGCGTCCGGAGTCGAGCCGGATGAGGCCGCGTCCCTTTGCACGCTGTTTGGGCGCTCGCAGGCATTTCACCGGAGGTTGAGCGGCTAGCTCAGCATACCAGGTGCCCGAACGCTGGACTATCCATCCTGGTGCCCGTGATGCGATCCCACTTTTGGCTCCGCGCGCAGCACACGCAGGACCGGTTTGTGTACGTCCTCAAACCGATGCCGAATTCCCCGGACACCGCGCACGGCGTAGACGCATCTGAACTGTTTCTGGGTGCCGTCCAGGGTCGCCGGCGCGACCTGGGGCAGCCGCTCAAAGCGTTCGTGGACGCGTCACCACGATCTCCTTGGTCATGCGGACTTCACGCCCGAACTTTGTCCGGCATGAAACGCGGGTTCCGCCGTGTCGGCGATGCGAAATTCGCTCAACACGAAAAAATTATCCTTGGGATGTCGACTCCCGCATTGCCCATTCGACGGGGCTGCGGAACCGTGGAGATCCGGCTCGATAGCAAGGAGAGAGAGACTTATGCGTTTCTTCGTGATGATGATTCCGGACGTCTACAAGCGGCCGGTGCCGGCCGACTTCGCCCCGCCGGCAGATGCCGTCGAGAAGATGGGCAGGTTCAACGAGGAACTCGTGAAAGCCGGCGTGCTGCTGGCCGGCGAGGGTCTCCATCCGCCCGAAAAGGCTGCGCGCGTGTCGTTCGATGAGAGCGGCAAGCCCACCGTGACGGACGGCCCTTTCGCCGAGACCAAGGAAGCGATCGGCGGTTATTGGATCTGGCAGGTGAAGTCGCGCGAAGAAGCGATCGAATGGGCGCGGCGCTGCCCGGCGGGATCCGGGGACGTGCTCGAAATCCGCCAGGTATTCGAGCCAGAGGATTTCGGCCCTGACGTGGCGCGTCAGGAGCGCGAGCTGAAGGAGAAGATCGGCAAGAACAAGTAAGCGGGTTTCCCGAGAGCGGGGCGGCATGGTCTTATCGGCGCTATGCCGTCCGAGCTTTCTCTGACAATCGACGCCGTATGGCGGATGGAATCTGCGCAGCTGATCGCGGCGCTGGCGCGCGTGGTACGAGACGTCGGGTTTGCCGAGGAGGTGGCGCAAGAGGCGTTGGTCGCGGCGCTTGCCCAGTGGCCGACCGAGGGCGTGCCCGATAATCCCGGCGCCTGGCTCACCGCGGTAGGCAAACGGCGCGCCATCGATATCATGCGTCGCAACCGGCGACGGGCGGAAAAGCACCGTCTGCTGGCGAATGACGGGATCGAGGAACCTCCTGAACTCAACGATCGCTATGACGTGGGCGACGATCTCCTGCGTTTGATCTTCGTTGCCTGCCATCCCGTCCTGTCGAAAGAGGCGCGTGTGGCGCTCTCCCTGCGGCTGCTGGGAGGGCTGACTACTCAGGAAATCGCACGCGCCTTCCTCGTACCTGAACCCACGATCGCTCAGCGAATCGTGCGTGCCAAACGTTCGCTATCGAAATCCCGCGTGCCCTTCGAAGTACCGCGCGGCGAAGAGCGCGCCAGGCGCCTGCCTTCGGTCCTGGAGGTGATCTATCTGATTTTCAACGAAGGTTACGCAGCGACCAAAGGCGAAAACTGGGTGTGCCCGCAGCTCTGCGAGGAAGCGATGCGACTGGGCCGCATCCTTTCGCACCTTGCGCCCGAGGAATCCGAGGTGCACGGACTTGTCGCGCTCATGGAGCTGCAAGCCTCCCGGTTCGCTGCCCGAACGGGGGTCGATGGCGAACCGGTCCTGTTGCTCGACCAGAACCGCGCCCAGTGGGATTATGTCCTGATCCGACAAGGGCTCGAAGCCCTCGCCAAAGCCGAGAGGCTGGGCAAACCGGGGCCTTACACGCTACAAGCGGCGATCGCGGCCTGCCATAGTCGCGCCCCGACCAGCGAACAAACCGACTGGGTGCGCATCGCGGCGCTCTACGCCGCACTCACACAACTGACGCCCTCGCCGGTGGTCGAATTAAACCGTGCCGTGGCGATGAGCATGGCTTTCGGGCCGCAGGCAGGTCTCGAGGTTGCCGACCCACTGACGCGGGACCCTGCGCTTAGACGTTATCATCTTCTGCCAGCCGTGCGTGGTCACCTGCTCGAGAAACTGGGACGCCACCACGAGGCTTGCGCCGAATTCGAACGTGCCGCCATGCTCACGCAAAACCGCCGTGAGCGCGAACTTATGCGAAAACGAGCCGGGGCAATCCCTCCGAATAATCTCTGCGGACCAAAGTAACTCACGATGAAGATGGAACCTGCTTAGCTCGACGTCCCACAAAACCGGGGTCAGTCCATGCCGGGGCCGAACACGCGCGGTACCCGTCCGGAAGAACTCGACGAAAGCTTCCGGAAAGAACCGTGATGTACAATTAGCAATTGGTCGGCCCGAAGGACGATCCGGCACAATGTTGCGGGCGGCAAGAACATTGTCGCCGCGTTCGGGCGTGTGGGACCAAGTCGCATGAGCTACCAGGGGTCAGCCGCGAGCGCCGTGCACATGCTCACCGATGCAGGCGGCGGTTGAGCCGGGGTTGAGCTGCCGGCCGCCGTGCCGTAAGCAGTTCGCGGTCGCAAAGCGGACGGCCGAGGTATCGCTGGTGTGGAGGGGCGCATGGCTGATATCGACTGGAAACCACTCCCCACGGGTCTTTGGACGCCCCCCGCTGTCTATGCGGAGGTGGGAGACTTACTTCTTGAGGTATTCACAGACGATGGCGTGCCAACCTGGAAGATCCTTAAGGGGACCGGAAAACGGGGCGAATGGAACGTCATCGCCGAAGGCAGTGCCGATTCCTTTGCGGCGGCCAAAGCGGCGGCGCTCTTCGAAGCGGAGCATAATCCATGATTGACGCCCGCAAGACCGATGAGCACTGGCTATAGATAAATTTAATTTTCACTGTCAATCCAATAGGTCCAGTGATCACGCACCTTGAAAAATGGTCATCTGGCGGAGTCGGTTCCGCAATCGTTCGACCCTCAGCACCCGCCAATAGCAGGATGAAGCCGCCGGTGGAGCGGTGGAGCCGGTTTTTTCGCGCCATTGAGGCTGCTCTGGCCGGCCAGCCCTTCGGGATCGTTGAATCGATAGTCGAAGGCGTGCGCCGTCGCGTGGGCCCGTTCGTCCATGCCGACGCGTGATCGGAGGTCCGATGCGACACACCCTGACGCGCTTGGGGGTGTTCAGCCAGCAAGCTTCGTGCCGGTATTTTTCAGCTTGACGGACGAGCGGCCGTCCCCGCCGCATGCAGCTCGCTGCGTCACACATACGCCGGCGGGGGCACGAAGCCGCCGATCTCGGCCGCGAGCAGCCGCGCGAATTCGATCGTCGTCGGATCCTCACCCTCAGGCCCGATCACCTGCAGACCAACTGGCAGTCTTTCCTCGGTGAACCCGATTGGTGCCGCCGTCGCCGGGAGATAGGAGAGGCTGGCAAGTCCGGCAAAGAACAACTGCTCCGCGTATGGTGCTGCCGTACCGTTGACCATGACCGTACGTTCGTCGCGATTGAGATTGCGGTTGTGCGGAAAAGCAGCAGTCGCCGCCACCGGCGTCAGCAGCACGTCGAAACGCTTAAAGAATTCGTGCCACGCGTACCGCAGTTTCGTCCGAGCCTCGTTGGCATTGCCCCAGGCACGGTGCAGCAATGTCGCGCCGCGCGCGACCGCCGCGCGATCGCTCATGTCGTCGTCGGCAAGCGCCGCGGCGATCTCCTGTTGCTGAGCGAAATCCTCGTCGCGCATGCGTGACGCCGTCGCGGCGCGCAACAGCAGCATGAACAGGCGGTGGTGTTCCTCGTCCTCGATAGCGGGACGCGCATAGTCGACCGTCGTTCCGGCGCGCGCTACGGCGTCGACCGCGCGGTTAAAGACGTCCGAGACGCTTCGGTCGATCCGGCACAGCGGGGAAGATGCCCATACAGCGACGCGGAACTCAGCGAGCCGGCGATGGCGCGGTGGCGGCAACTCGATCCGCCATGCCGTCTGCTGCAACAGGTCGGGTCCAGACAGGGCACGCAGCGCGAGGTCGAGGTCCTCGGCATGGCGCGCCATCGGGCCGACCACGGATATGTCCGTCGGCGTCAAGATGCCTGGCGGGGCGTGGCCGCGCGTCGAGATTAGCCCCCAGGTTGGTTTGTGAGCATAGATACCACTGTAATGCGCGGGGTTGCGCAACGAGCCCGCGATATCGCTGCCGGCACCCAGGACCGACAGTCCGGCGGCGAGCGTCGCTGCCTCGCCGCCCGACGACCCGCCGGGCGAGCGAGCGCGATCCCACGGGTTGTTAGTCGTTCCGTAGATGTCATTGTAGCTCTGCGCATCCGCCAACATGTAGGGCACGTTGGTTTTGCCGAACACGATGGCCCCGGCCTGCAGCAGGCGATCGATCAGGAAGGCGTTTCCCGCCGCGATATTGTCCTTCCAGAGCGGGTTGCCAAAGGTGGTCGGCAGGCCCACGACGTTAAACGATTCCTTGACCGTCATTGGAATGCCGTGCAGTGGTCCCCAGCATTCGCCGCGTGCCAGGGCGGCATCGGCGGCGCGCGCGCGTTCTCGAGCTCTGTCGGTTTGCCAGACAACGATGGCGTTCAGCGTCTGATTATGGCGCTCCGCGCGGTCGAGATAGAAGTCGAGCAACTCGCCGCAACCGATGCGTCGGCCACGTATTTCGCCTGATAGCTCGGTTGCGGATGCAAACGCGCGAACGACCATGCCCCTGCCCTCCTCTGCGTAATGCGACACAACCTAATAGTTGGGCCCCGGGCTCGCCAATCGTTAGTTTAGGGGGGAGCGCGGCTCAAGCCGGGCGGGCCCGCGTGACGCGCAGCCGGCGACGTCGTCTTGACTGTTCGGAATTGCGAACATCAATATAGCCGGCGCTGAGGAGCTCGCTCCCGCACGAATGCGTGCATGCCAGTGACGTGTTTGTATTTCGCCGAACAGGGTAGTGATGCGGGCACAAATGGGGCGCACGTTGACACAGTACTGGCGCTTGCCGCCATCGATATCGCAGCTGCATCGTCGGGCCTTTTCTGTCGCCACCATCGCGGCCGAAAGGCGGTCTGCGCTGCGCGATACCTTCGTGTGTGGCTTGGAAACCCGGGATTCCTGACCGGAAAAGAAGCGATCATCCAGGTCGGTGATCCCGAATTTGCGGCGGCAGCCTGCAGACCGGAAGCCGCTGGAGTCGCCGGCTCATTGCAGACAGGCACAGAGGGGGCAAGATGAGGATGAGGTGCGCAGCCGGGCCGCGATCCGCACCTCGCCACAATCCGTGTGCATCACCCCATCATCTGGAATAAGGCTCGGCGGATCTATTGCTTTTTAGCACAAGATTCCTATCTCTTGCTTCAACGAAAAATCAAAACGCCGCGAAGAGGCGCAGCGTCTCCCGCGAGTTGCCCACAACAGTGACAACGAATTCGGCATCTGCTCGCATCCCCGCCAGCATGCAAGAGCTCGCCGATCTCATCGATCTTGGGAAAGTCGGAAATTCCTTCAATCATGCGCACCACGGGAATGACTTGACGGCTTCGTTGCGAAACGAGTCCCTGCGTTAGCTCTAGGCCATGCTGCTCCGCTCTGTGCGCCGCTGCCCCCGCCGTGTGTCGGCCGCAGCAGTATCCGCTGGGCCATGATTACGGGGAGACGTTGTGATCCTGGATGGTTAATGAGCCAGGACGACGTGATGAAACTGAAAGCCTTACGGTGACCGCTCGCTCCTCGGGTGCGACGGGATCGGGTAAGGCGGGTTTGCCCCGCTTCAACCGCGCAGCTAACCGTTCACTGCGATGAGGACTCGGAAACCTTCGCGGCCGAACGACATACTAGCAATAGCTAGTGAAACGCTTTAATCGCGTTGATCAAAGTTTGCACGACACCCCAGACCAATGGAATGCCGACAAAGCCCCAAGCGAGGACCAGCTTGAGGCCGTTGCTGCCCTCATTCGACGCAGGTTGATCGGCCATTATTTCCCTCCTAATGCCGGCACAGCTTCATCGGCGGTTTGCGGCGCCATGTGGTGCCGTTCGTGAACGGCGCGCACGAAGGCATTGCAGATGAAGCCGATTACCAACAGGCCGGCCATCACGTACATCGTGATGTTGTAGGCTTGGGCCGGCGGTACGCCATGGGCCACGTTGTACTCACGGATGTAGTTGACCAAGACAGGTCCAAAGATGCCGGCCATCGACCACGCGGTGAGCAGCCAGCCGTGGATCGCCCCGACGTAACGCGTACCGAACATGTCGCGCAAATAGGCCGGCACCGTGGCGAAGCCGCCACCGTACATGCTGAAGATGATCGCATAGCAGGCGACGAACAGCCCGACGCTGTGGATCGCTCCGGTGTGGGGCACCAAGGCATAGAGCAAAGTGCCGAGCGCGAAGAAAACGAAGTAGGTGTTCTTGCGGCCGAGGTAATCCGACGCCGTCGACCAGAAGAAGCGTCCGCCCATGTTAAACAGGCTAAAGAGCCCGACGAACCCAGAAGCGGCGACGGCAGTGACCTGACCGCGGAACATCTCCTGGCTCATCGCCGAGGCCTGGCCGAGGACGCCGATGCCGGCGGTCACATTGAGGCACAGAACCCACCAGATCAGCCAAAACTGCGGGGTCTTCAGCGCATCGTAAACATAGACGTTCTGGGTGGTGACCAGCCGGGTCGAGGCCGCTGGCGGCCGATACCCCGCCGGTCGCCAGGCCGGCGCCGGGATGCGAACAATAGCAGCGCCGACCATCATGAAGCAAAAATAGATCGCGCCCAAGGCGATGAACGTCTCGGCGACCCCGACATGAGTTGGGGTGGAGAAATTGCCCATCAGCCACACCGACAATGGCGAGGCGATGAAGGCGCCGCCTCCGAAACCCATGATAGCCATGCCGGTCGCCATGCCGGGCCGGTCCGGGAACCATTTGATCAAGGTAGACACCGGCGAGATATAGCCGATGCCGAGCCCGATGCCGCCTATGACGCCGTAACCGATATAGATGATCCACAAGGTGTGCAGGTAGACGCCGATCGCCGACAACAGAAAGCCGCCCGACCAACACAAGGCGGCCGCGAACATCGCGCGGCGTGGCCCACCCTCCTCAACCCAGCGGCCGAACACCGCCGCCGAGACGCCGAGAAAGAAGATCGCGAGACTGAAGATCCAGCCGAGTTGGGTGAGCTTCCAATCACCCGGCGCCGATTGGCCGATCCCGACCAGCTTGGTCATCGGCAGGTTAAATACGCTGAACGCGTAGGCCTGACCGATGCACA
>JAFMSA010000765.1 GCA_017353855.1 Alphaproteobacteria bacterium | reverse complement strand
TATCGTGCTCGAGGCGAGCATGTCCGGCGAGCGTGACGTTCCGGACTATCTCGAGATTGATCACGACCGCATGCGGGGGCGGTTTATCCGCGCGCCCAAGCCCGCAGACGTACCCTACCCGGTGTCGATGGAGCCGAATCTGGTGATCGAGTACTACTCACGCTGACCAGACCGCACGCGAGGATTGCAGCCGCCCTCGGCTGTGCATGAAAGCCGCGTTTGCCGCGGCTTTTTTCGTTGCGCAATTCCCCGGCCGTTCGACACTGAGGCGCCGCGCCCGTTTCCGCCGGGCGCCCTGTCGTCAGGCGATTGCGATGCTTATCCTTTCCCTCTCGATCGTCCTCCTGCTGATCGTCGTGAATGGCATTTTCGCGATGGCCGAGATTGCGCTCGTCTCGGCGCGTAGGGCGCGCCTGGTACCGCTTGCCGAGACCGGCAATTCAGGCGCCCAGGCGGCGCTCGAGCTAAAGGCGGACCCCTCGCGGCTGCTCTCGACCGTTCAGATCGGCGTCACACTGATCGCGGTACTGTCCGGAACCTTCGGACAAGCAACCCTGGGCGATCGCCTTGAACGCTACCTCGGGATGTATCCCGGATTTGTCGCGCGGTACTCGCATGTGATCAGCATGGCCGTCGTGGTGATCGGGATTTCTTACTTCTCGCTGATCCTGGGCGAGCTGGTGCCGAAGCGGCTGGCGCTCTTCTATCCGGAGCGCATCGCCGCAGCTCTGGGCCGTTTCATGGCGGCGGTGTCACGCCTGGGCGCCCCGATCGAGTGGTTCTTGAGCGCCTCGACCGATTTGGTGCTTCGCCTGCTTCCACTGCGCGCTCCGAGCCCGCCGTCTGTCACCGATGAAGAGATCACTTTCATGCTGCGCGAGGGGGCGGCGACCGGACACATCCCCCAAGCCGAAACGGCGATTGTCGAGATGGCGCTGCGGCTCGGCGACCGGCGGGCGAACACCGTGATGACGCCGCGCATGCAAATCGCCTGGCTCGACCTCGACGATCCCGAAGAAGAAAACCGGCGCAAGATCCGCGAAACCGTCTACTCGCGCTTTCCGGTTGTGCAAGGCGGCTCGCAACAGGTCATTGGAATTGTTCAGGCAAAGGACCTGCTCGCTTCCTGTCTTGCCGGCCAGCCTCTCGACCTGCGTGCCGCGACCCGCCCGCCACTTTATCTCCCGAACACCGTCACGGTGCTCCGCGTCCTCGACGCGTTCAAAAACTCGGGCGAGCCGATGGCGCTCATCGTCGACGAGTATGGCGACCTCGAAGGGTTGGTTACGCCGAGCGACATCCTCGAAGCGTTAGTTGGCGATATTCCGGGTTCCGGCGAGGCTGATCAGCGGGTCGTGCGGCGCGACGACGGGACATGGCTGATTGCCGGCATGGTGGGGCTCGACGAACTGAAACAACTGCTCGGCATCTCCCGCTTGTCCGGTGAGGACCCCGATTTCCACACGCTCGGCGGCTATTTGATGGCGCGGCTCAATCGCGTGCCGATGGAAGCCGACCGCATCACGGCGGGCGAGTACCGCTTCGAGGTCGTCAAGATGGATGGCCGCCGGGTAGACCGCGTGCTGGTCTCGCCGATAAAAAGCAGGAGCCGCCGTTGACACCGGCTATTCGGGAGCAAGCTGGCTCTATTGCTGCTTCGTGCGGGCTTCGACACTGTTGCCGAGTCCGAAATCGTCCGAGCGTTCGACGCCGATGACGTCGTGATTACCCGCCTTCCTCGCCTCGTCGCGAGGCTCACAGCTGCTCCCGACCCGGCCTGCGCCGTGTCACCAACCCGGGCTGGACGGGCGCGCCGACCGGAGCAGAGGGGTGAATGCTGCGGAGTATTTGCCGCGGCGCCCGGAGCAAGAACGGCGGAGACGTTGATCTCTGCGCGAGTGTTCGCCTCGATTTGTCGACGCCCTCTCGGCTCGAGCGCATGCGTTCCTGCGGTCGAGCGCACGGGTCCTGCCGCGAGCGTCTTCGCCGCCGCCGGACTCGCATCGGCGATCGGACGCGGACGAGCCGGCGAGATCACGGCGAATGAGGGGCGCGTCGGTTTCCCGATTTTCGGCGCTGGGCCGGGCCGGGCAGCGGCGCCTCAGCACGCAAGATCGCCTGACGCCGCTACGCCGGAAGGTTTTCTGCGGAGGTTCGGCCGCGCTCTGCGCACCGCCGATGCGCCACATGCCGCAAACACGCAGGGCATCGCGGCGGTACCGCCGACATTCAACGAGAACCGGGCGGCCAGCGCCGGCGGCCTTGGCGCGCCGGGAGCAGGACCATGAGTCCGGCGCCGGGCGCGGCGCTCCGGGAGAGTGTTCTTCTCTGGCGCCGGGCCACGGCAGTCCTCGCGACGCTGTCGCTCGCGCTCCTGGTCGCCGCGATCATCGCACGCGACCCGCCGGACTTTTCGGCGAGGTCGGTCATCGCGGTCGTACGCGATCATGAGCAGCACCCGGTCTGGGCGATCCGCCTGGCCCGCGCCGCTCACCAGATCGCCGCGGACAGCTTGCGGATACAGCCCTCCCCGGCAGGCC
>JAFMSA010000173.1 GCA_017353855.1 Alphaproteobacteria bacterium | reverse complement strand
AAGTAAGTGTCAATCTTACCGGTCTGCTTGGTAGCTCGAGTCTTGGAGGCCGGCTAGCCGAGCTGCACGGGTGCTCGGTCATGGTTGACTGCGCGGATCAGCTCACTGCAGCGCTGGCGCTGATCGAGCTCGACGGAGTTGCGCGCCGGATCGTGCTTTGCCCTCCCGATCTTCAGGCCGTGCATGTTCCCGCCGTCGCCGCAGCCGCAGAGATCGATGCGGTAGTGTCCGACCAGCCTGCTTCCGGGCGCTCCCCTGCAGGGCAGGAACGCGTCGTCAGATGCAGCGCGACACTGACGCCGGCCAGGCCGCAGCGGCGCGAGCGTCATCAGACGCAATGGGTTCTGCTGACATCCGGCACCACCGGCATGCCAAAGCTCGTCGCCCACTCGCTCTCAAGCCTCGCGGCTCCGATCAAGATCAGCGAGGGTCCCGGAGATCCCGTGCTATGGAGTACATTCTACGACATTCGCCGGTACGGGGGGTTGCAGATCTTTCTGCGAGCCGTTATCGGCGGCGGATCCCTCGTCCTCTCGAACGCGGAAGAATCGACAGGGGACTTCCTCAAACGCGCCGGTGCCTGCGCAGTCACGCATATTTCCGGGACCCCGTCTCACTGGCGCCGCGCACTGATGAGCCCGCTGGCGCGCAGTATCAGGCCGCGATACGTTCGTTTGTCGGGGGAGATCGCCGATCAGGCAATCCTCGACCAACTGCGGGCGACGTACCCGCAGGCCCGGGTCGCGCATGCCTTTGCATCGACCGAGGCGGGTGTAGCGTTCGAGGTCGGTGATGCTCTTGCGGGGTTTCCCGCCAGCCTGATCGGACAACAGGGTGTCGACGTAGAGCTGAAGGTCGAGAATGACTCGCTGCGAATCCGCTCGCCGCGAACCGCCAGCGGTTACCTCGGGAATGGCCGCAGACCCCTCGCCGAAGCGGACGGTTTCGTCGACACCGGCGACATCGTAGCACGGCGCGGCGAGCGCTATTATTTCGCGGGCCGCAGAGACGGAACGATCAATGTCGGCGGGAGCAAAGTGCATCCGGAGGAGGTCGAGGCCGTAATCAACCGGCATCCGGACGTCTACATGTCTCTCGTCAAAGCGCGGAAAAATCCGATTACCGGGTCGGTCGTCGTTGCCGATGTCGTCCTGAACGACTCGCTCAATGGAGTCGGTTCGACGGCCGGAGCCGAAGCGCTTAAGGCCGAGATCATCCAGACTTGTCGCGACGCGCTCGCCGCATACAAGGTTCCGGCCGCAATCCGGCTCGTCTCATCCCTGGATGTCGCGGCTTCCGGCAAACTGGCGCGGCAGTGATGCGCAACGTTATTGTGACCGGCGGCAGCCGCGGCTTGGGCCTCGGGATCGCACGCAAGCTGGCGGCTGCAGACTATCGCGTCATTACTATTGCGCGTCGCGAGAACGATCAACTCGTATCGGCAATGCGGGAGGTCGAGCTCGACGGACGGGGATCGCTTCACTTCCGGCCTTGTGATCTCGGCGAAATTACCATGGTTCCCGATACCGTGCGTGCGGTGCGCAAGGAGTTTGGGGCGATATACGGGCTCGTGAACAACGCTGCCGTCGGCACGAGCGGCGTCCTGGCTACGACCCGCGATTCGCAGATCGAACGTACCGTTCTCCTGAACACGGTATCGCCGCTGATCCTGACCAAGTATGTCGTGCGATCGATGATGGCGGGGGCGGGGGGCCGCATTGTCAATGTCGCGTCGATTATCGCTTTTACCGGCTACGGCGGTCTGTCGGTCTATGGCGCGACGAAGGCGGCGATGCTTGGTTTCACTCGGTCTCTCGCGCGGGAGGTCGGTCCGTTGGGGATAAACGTCAATGCCGTCGCGCCCGGCTTTGTCGATACCGAAATGACCGCGGGATTAGGAGAACAGCATCGCGAGCAGATCATGCGACGCAGCGCTCTGCGCCGCTTGGCCGGGATCGACGATATCGCCAATGCCGTCGAGTTCCTTCTCGGGGAAAAGGCGGGCAATATTACCGGCACCGTGCTGACAGTGGATGCCGGGAACACGGCCTGAACCTAAAGGATAACCACGCCCCTCCCTTCAGGGTCCCTTCAGGGAGGGCTTTCGGTGTAAGCGGGAAGCCCGAGGGTCACTAGCCCAAGTCGAAAGGAAGCCGGGGACTAAACTGACCGGGAGCTGCAAGACAAGGCTGACATCCCGGATGCTTATAAGCGTATCTGACCTCTCTGGAGACTCTCGAAGAGCTCCCGGTCGAGTTTTACAAAAGCATCCCGAGTTCGGTCATCGAAGTAGATGGAATCGTTTGTCAGCGCCGGATCATATCCTTCGCCGGCGAGATCTTGCTTCCTGGGCTTGAATGTTCCAGTAGTCTCGATTGAGTTGCGTAGGCGCACAAACAGCGGACGCGCATATTGGGGAAGCTGCGCTGCGAGGTGGTGTCGCAAGGCGGTCAGGTTTAAGCCCTCCTCGGCGACGATCGCGGCCATCCCGGCGCGGCCCTCATTACCGGGAATTGCGACCCCGTAGACAATCGCTTCCGTGACACCCGGGCAGGCGCAAAGGGTCTCGGCCACCTCTGTTGTCGAGACATTCTCGCCTTTCCAGCGGAACGTATCGCCGATGCGGTCGACAAAGTAGTAATAACCGCTGCGATCTTTGCGCATCAAGTCGCCGGTGCGAAACCAGGCATCTCCAGCGACAAATACATTGCGCAGCACCTTGCGCTTCGATGCTTCCTCGTCCGTATATCCTTCGAACCGGCTCCCCGCGACAATTCTGCCGATCGCTTCACCTGCCTCCTGCGAGGAACACTGGACGCAGAAACCGTCTTCATTCCGGACCGGCTCGCCGGTATCGAGATCGAGTTTGATCAGCGCTACCGGCGAGCGGTGCCCGATGAAAGACGGTATCCGGCCGATCGCGCCCGGCTTGCCGTCGCAGTTGTAAAGGGCAAAGTTGGCCTCCGTCGCCGCGTAGAATTCCAGGATCTGCGGTATCCGAAAGCGCTGTTGAAACGTCTGCCAGATATCGGGCCTCAGCCCGTTGCCGCAGCATAGTCTGATCCGATGGTCCGCTTCGCGCCGGTGGGCCCGGCTGTTGACGAGATAGCGGCACAGCTCACCGATGTATTGGAACAGTGTACAATCCCAGTCGGTGACGTCATCCCAAAACCGGCTCGCCGCAAATCGGCGCCGGAGCACCACCGATCCGCCACTGACCAGCATGGCCCCGGTAGCCACGACGCCGCCCACGCTGTGATACATAGGAAGGCAATTGTACATCCTGTCGCTCGGGCCGGCGTCCATCATGCCGGCGAACCAATGGCTCCATTGCATCAAGCGAAAATGGCTCACATTCGCCGCCTTGGGGAGGCCGGTCGTGCCCGATGTGTAAATTAACAGCGCCCGGTCGTTCGTCGACGGTGGGCGACATTCGGACCTGTCGAGCGGCAACCCGGAACGCAGTTCGATTTCCCGGTCGAGCCGGGGAAACTCATGCCCCGCTCCGCTATGTCCCCAACACTGAATCCCGGGAGCCAGTTGCGGCAATACTGCGACGAGGGCGCCGATGGTCCCGGCGCCGGCGATAATGTGCTTTGGCGCGACTATGTTGATCGTGTGGGCCAGGTTACTGCCGACGAGGTTGGTATTGAGCAGCGAGACGACACCGCCGATGCGCGTGATCCCGAGCCAAATCGCCATATATTCCGCGGAGTTCGGCATCAGCAGACAGACGACCTCGCCGGCGGCGATCCCCTGATCGAGCGCCCACCGCGCGTACCGATTGCATCGATCCGCCAGCGAGCGATACGACAGGCTTTCGCGATCGTCTATTAGAGCGGGCGCACCGCTGAACGTGATTGCCCATTCGTCGATCAGGGACGGTAGCGTGATCGACGGATTGGCCGAGATCGGCGCGGTTTTTTCTAAAGCGCGCAGCCACGCTCTGAGCGCTGCTCCCGGGCGGGAATCACGGTCTGACGTCATAGTGCGGATTGTGCGACCGGACGTAGAAGCGGTCTAACGCGGCGCAAAAAATTCTAGGTAGGAGATGATGCGTCCATCGCGCACTTCCACCAGATCCACGAGCTCGGTCGGCACGACAGCGCCGGTAATTCTTGAGTGAACTGTCGCCCGCCAATGCGCTGCCGCCCTCGCGCGATCGATGATCAGCGAAACGATTGCCTGGTCCTTAAGTTGAAAGGACTTGATCATAAGAGCCAGCCACGAGCGTATCTCACTAATCCCGGCGGCTGTGATCGCGATCGGGCTCGCATGACCGGCCCCGGCGATCCGGAACGTGGCATCTTCGGCAAACGTTCGACAGACACCGTCGAGGTCGCCACGCACCCTCGCAGCGTAGAGTTCACGAAGCAACTGGTCGATCGCAAGCCGATCCGTCATGGCAAGGCCCTTCGTAGGGTGACGAATAAATCAGGTTGGGCGCAGTTTGACACGGACCAAGCGAGAGGTTCACCCGGCGGCCGCCAGCACAGCACAGCGGGCTTATCCGAAACTCAGCGTCGCGCGAACGGTGGCGGGCCATCTGCGGACATCGAGCCCGTGTTCGCAGAACAGCGCAACGGCGAGGCGATCCATACCAAATGCGATGCAGCCGGTGTGGACGATGCCGCCGGCCTCGTCCCGCATACCCCAGACCTGTCCAAAATGGTCCAGATGATAATTGAAGCTCATGCACGCGGTCGGTTCTTCCTCGGACCGCACCGGCACGAGGAGTTCGAATTTGAGGGATTGCTGAAGCTGGCTCACCGCCATCACCTGGCCGGTCCGGCCAAAGAACGGGTCGCTGGCCAGCGCGATCCGGTGCGGTAGCCGCAGCTCCTTTGCGAGCCGCTGTGCGCGCTTGATCCACTGCTCGCGAAAGCTTGTGACCTGGCTGGGAGAGCCGATGCACACATATTCGCGCATACGGAATGATTGCAGACGGTCGAGATGCCGAGAAGGTTCGCGGCGAAAGCAATCGCAGGCAACATCAAACCGCAGGCCGTCAGAAGGTACCGGGCCGCGGGTGGCCGCCAGAGGATAGACAGGATAGCAGGCTGCAGGAGAGAGCACGAGATCGGCGGGCGCCAGGGACGCCGTCCAGTCGCCGTCAGTCTCAGACCGGTCGGCAGCGCTGCGGATCTCGTCTTCCGTGCCGTGCAGCGCGCATACGCAGCCGAGCAGATTGGGGAAGCTTTTCAAATAGCCCGATTTCTCCAGTTGACGGCGGCTCATGACGGGAGGAAATCGCAGTATTTCCGTCGCCGGCTCACGCTGGCGCGAGATAAGGCATGCCAGCCGCTCGATGACTTCCTCGTAAATCGCAGTGCGCGCGTAGACGCCGTCCACGCCCATCGGCCGGAACAGTCCCGCCGCAATCACATCCAACGAATCCTTGGGTTGGGCACAGGTTTCGGCTGCCGTCCGGATCGTCATGCTCGTGTGCCTCGGTTCAAGATGGGCTATGGCTGGGAAGACTCCGCTCTGCGACCCGCCGACGTGTCTAGTCCAGGAAGGAGGCCGGAACAGCGCTCATTAACGACGCGCTCCCGATATTCGCGAGAATGCGGTCATTGTTGATCATGATCGGCGAGGACAGCACGTCACGGAGATGGCGGCCGAGCGTAAACTGGCTGTCGTTCCGGTAACCCGACAGTCCGCAGGCGCGCAGCGCGCTCATAACGGTCGAGACTGCCAGTTCCGAGGCCTCCACTTTGGTCAGATTGATCGTGCTTTGAAACTCGAGCGAGGCAACCGACAGCTCGTCGTCCGAGATCTGCTCATATCTTCGCAACGATGTCGCGACCAGCCCGCGCAACGTCCCCAATGAGGCGGTCGCCCTGGTGAAGTGAGGAGCGCCCGGTGGTAGCTGTCCACTCGCCTGGCGCGCAGCGTTCCGGATGAAAAGCCGCGCGCGTTCCACCGCACCCGCGGCGATCCCGGCCCACACGCCGGCCCATGCCAGGTGCGCGACCGGCACCATCGTTTGAACGTGTATCTTCTCGTAGGGATCGGGGAGAACTTGCTCGCTGGCCCCAGCGGCTTTCAATGTAAACCCGGCGCTGCAGGTCCCGCGCATCCCCAGCGTATCCCACGCAACCAGCGGCTCGAGCGAATAATCCCGTTTCACGAATGCGACAAGAACCTGGTCCGACGGCGGTGCTTCGGCGGATCGCCGCGCTGTCGTCACGATCGCATCGGCATCGGCACCATAGGAGATCACGGTGGCGCGCCTTTCCAGCTTTATCCGCGAGCCATCGCGTTCTATCGGAGCTTCGCTCGAGCGTACATTGCCGCCGCTACGCCCTTCAGTAGTCGACGAGGCGAGCAGCAGTTGTTCGGCGCAAAGTCGGCGCAGCAAATCGGCATGCCAGAGCGTGTTTCGGCGATGGCGGAGCAGACAGGCAACCATGATCTGATGCATCGCAAAGATCATCGCTGTCGACGAGCACCCCTGCGCGAGCCGGTAGCAAACGTCAATCACCTCCCTGAGGCTCGCGCCGTCCCCGCCCAGCTCACGCGGGACCATGACCCCCAGCAAACGCTGCTTTTGAGCCGCAGCAAGCGCCGCTTTGGGAAACCGAGCATCACGATCGACTTCTTCGGCGTTGTTTGCCGCTATCTCGGCGACCGTTTCGGCGCGCGCTTTGAGACTGGCCAGTGTCGGCTCAATCTCGGCGACGCATTCCGCCGCATCCGTTTCAGACGCACGCGCATTGACCCGTGTGGGTTCTGCTCTGGCCATCGCTCTACTCGTCAAGTGGCCACCGGCTAGGCACAAACGCAGTAGCTACACGTCCAAGCTGCGCTCGATGGATTTTGGCCGACATAGTATACCACGGCGAATGAGTAAATATAAAGTGCGATGTGTTCCTTGTTTCGTCAGTAAGCGCGCTTTCGCGCGCAGGACCCGAGACGGATCCGCAGTCGCAAGGGTGCGCTATAAGCGCGCAGGAGCTGACTGCTGGATCATGCATTGCGACACCTCAAATGAGCCGCGGCAAGCCTTCACTACGTCCGCGATCCAAGCCAATTGTTAACATCGTTTTCCGTTTGACAGGCTCTGTTTTTACCCTACAAACACTCAAAACGGTGCTCTCGCACGGGGCCGTGCAGGTGCGTCTTTGCGCATTCCAGGCGCGTCTTTGCGCATTCGACGTTCAGGAGTTGACGAACATGCCGGATGGAGACGGCAGCTCACCCAGCGATCGGTTGCTCGCCCTCGTTAAACAAATCCTTGCGAAGAATTCGATCACCCGACCGGTGTCCGTGGACGATCAGCTGACCGAGGCGGGTTTGAGTTCGATCGACATGGTCAACCTGATGCTCGCGATTGAAGGCGAATTCGAAGTCATGATCCCAGCATCCGAGATTACGCCCATTAACTTTCGGTCCGTCTCCACGATTGAAGCGCTTATCTTAAAAATCAAACCCCGGACCCCGGAAAGCTGAGGCCGAGTACTATCGGTACAATTTTGATCAGCAGAGCGGACCGCGCCGCGCCGGCTGTCGTGGCGAGTTCTGGAACGTCCATCTTCGAGGGGCCTGCGGAGGAAAGCAGGCCTTATCGCACCAACGCTCAATGACCCGAGATACGGGCTGGCCATGACAGGGTGTGCAGGATACGACATTTTATTTGACCCGGACTGCCCGCCCGGCCGAGGGTCTCGTATTATCCGCGTTCCCGATTTCCGGCGCGTGGCGCCATTGATCATGCGCAGGGGA
>JAFMSA010000764.1 GCA_017353855.1 Alphaproteobacteria bacterium | reverse complement strand
TGACACGGGGGGCGTACGGAAACGTGAACTATGGAAAAGGCTAAACGGGCACGTAAAGCGGAAACGCCGAAACAGCCAAGCCTTCGCCTAAGGTTGCGCGCGCCGGACCTCTATCCCAACCGCTGCAGGTGATGCTCGGCAAGCGTCCGCATGTGCCGGGCCGAGCGCTAGCAGCTGGTGGCTTGGCGGGAGTTGGAGAACGCGCAGGCCCTACGGGCTGGTATCAGGCTCGACGTCGAAACTGGAGATGAAGCGATCGCCGGGAAAAGGGCTCGAGCCAGAGATCGTCTCGAAGCTGGCGCAATTCCTCGAGCAGCCGCCCGCGCGATGTTGAGAGTTCTTTAATGACGTCAATGGCGTCGCATGCGGCGGCGGGCGGGTCCGCTGGGGCTGCGGCTTGCGAGCGTCGTCGTCGCTGCGAAGCGGCAACCTGGCCGGTTTTGTGCCAGGCGGCGGATCGGTCGATCTCGGGGAATTGCCGCGGCCGGTTCGTTGCCACGGCCGTGAGGTCGGCCAGTTCACGGCCGTGGCAAGATCAGTCGCAGTCGATCATCAGCTCCCGGGCGGTCTGAGGAGCCCGTTCATTGTGGAGTTGCTCTGGTCGAGGTTCAGGCTGGGGCTCCCCGAGGATAGGTCAGGTGGTAACGTCGGCGACCCGCCGCCACCGCTTTGTGGCGTGGGATTGGTGATCCCGGGCAACATGTTATTCGCCACTTGGGGGGCGCCTGTCATCGATGCGGCCAAGGCACTCGTCGAACTCGCACCCTGCGACGCAAGCATCGAGCTGGCGTTGTTAGGGGCCGGCATTTCAGACGCCACGAAGGACATTTGCGGCGCCGCTGTCCCGGCCGACACCGTGGATGGGTTGACCACCGGTTTCCACAAGAAGGCATCTTGCGCATTTCCCGAGGCCGGACCTGAAGCCGACCCAACGATGTCACCGCTGTTGTCGATGCCCGTGGCCTGTGAAGTAGTAAAACCGGAAGGCAAAAATGCATTCAGGTCCACAGCGCTCGCCGCGGTGCCCCTCCAGAGAAGGGCGTGAGTATTGCCACCGGTAGCGGTGCCACTTCCGCTCCCCACCTCCTGACCGTCGGCGACTCCGTTGGCGACCGAGGTTGTGAACCCGCTCGGGTTCAGGTCCACGGCGCTGGCCGCAGTGCCTGTCCAGAGAAGGGCGTGAGTATTGTCACCGGTAGCGGTGCCACTTCCGCTCCCCACCTGCTGACCGCCCCCGACCCCAAAGGCCCCCGAGAATGAGAACCCGCTCGGGTTCAGGTCCACAGCGCTTGCCGCGGTGCCCGTCCAGAGAAGGGCGTGAGGAACGCCAAAGGACAGAATCCGAACGGCACAATCGAGTTTTATGGCCCTAACGGGCAACATGATGTCGCGGTGCCAAACGGTCCAAGTGGCGGTTACGACTATTATCATACACAGCGTTAACGCCGTCTCCCGCGCCGCAGCCTTCGGCCGGGAAGGCCGAGGGAGCGGTTCGGGGTCGAGGGGTAGCGGGCGAGATTCGGAGTTCGGCACGCGGAAAGCCTAGCCGGCGGCCACGGGTACCCGAAAACTGATCCTGGTGGGCCTCTCGGCGCGCGGGGTCACCCTTCTTCGGGATCCTTTTCCTCCTTGTCGTGGGCTTCCTGTTCGGTGGCGATCATACCGACCAGACCGCTGATCAGTTGGCGCTCGCTCGCTTCGACGCTTTACAGGAGCTCCAGCTGATCGGCCGGCAGGTAGTATTCGATCGCCCAACGCACGACCGCGCGCAGATCATCCGGCTCGATCTCTGCCGCGACAAACAGGATGAGAATTTCTGATTGTCGTCTCGGGAACATTCATGGGTGAGGCAATACGGGATTCTTATCCAGATTGTCGCGCCATATCGATCGCATCGAGCTCGCAGGCGAATGGGTGCGGCCATAACTGATCGGCATTGCTTTGCGCTTATGGTGACGAGAACTGATGCGGATCCTGACCGACTCGAACGTCCGCTTGTCGGAAGGCGAGCGAGGCGCCCTGCGGATCGGCGATCAGCCGCCGCCGCCAACTCCTCGCCGCCCGTGCGTCAAGCTGTGAGAGCTTACGACACGATGCTGCCGGGTCAGTTAATCCGCTCCTGTGTCGAGGAGCTTTTCGGAGGCCAGCCGCAATAGGAGGCGGCTATGGCGCCGGCAGCAACCGTCGTCGCTCAAGGAGCCGCCCGGCAGTCTGGCGTCTATCGCCACAGACTTGACCAACGCGCCAATAATTGCGGTCAACAACCCGCCGACCGCCCCATAGCCTGGTGCACCGAACCTCCGCCCGCGCACGTCGCGTCACTTCCCGGTCGCCCCCAAATTCATACATATGCCCTTGATTACGTCTGGCACTCCGGATCGCAGGTTCATCGATAATGAGCGATACTGACCAGTCGTTTTGTCGATCATAACGATTGACCCCACGACATTGGAATCATTGTCACGCTCGTCGCTTATTGCGCTTGCCGCTACCACACCAAACCCGATTGTTCGCTAGTATCTGATACTGCACTTGATCCGGC
>JAFMSA010000763.1 GCA_017353855.1 Alphaproteobacteria bacterium | reverse complement strand
GTGCTCCATGCGATGCCCTTGCCGCCATTCCCGAGCTGGTCGGCGAGCGGTCCGAGCGCGGTGAAACGACAATACGTGTTGGGATAGTCGCGCTCGACAACAGCAATCTGCGGAGCCGTCACGCCGGGGACGAGATCGCACTCTCCTTTTTTCCAATCCTGCACCTCGAAAGGTTGGGCAAGCTCGCCGGCCGTGTCGTGCTGGATCGGAACGAGCACGACGTCACGCTCGATTGCGAGGTGACCTTCGGCGAGTTCCGAGAAGCGGCGCGCGATGGCCTTATACGTCTCCCAGTCGCTCCGCGCCTCCCAGACGGGGTCCACCGCCGCGGAAAGCGGATGGATGAAGGGATGCATGTCCGACGTGTTGAGGTCGTTCTTCTCGTACCAGGTTGCGGTTGGCAGCACGACGTCGGAGTAGAGGCAGCTCGTCGACATTCGGAAGTCGAGCGTGACAACCAGATCGAGCTTTCCCTCCGGCGACGGATCATGCCAGGCGACCTCCTCCGGCTTCCTCCCGCCCATCTCGCCGAGATCCTTGCCCTGGAGCCCGTGACGGGTGCCGAGGAAATGCTTGAGGAAATATTCGTGGCCTTTCCCGGAGGAGCCGAGCAGGTTAGAGCGCCAGATAAACAGGTTGCGCGGGAAGTTGGCCGGATTGTCCGGATCTTCGCAAGCCATGGTGATCGCGCCGGACTTCAGGCCCGCGATGACGTGATCCTTGATGCTTCTACCGGCGTGCTCCGCGGCGCTGGCTATTGTCAACGGGTTGAGGCCGAGCTGGGGCGCCGAGGGCAGCCAGCCCATGCGCTCCGCCTTGACGTTTAGATCGATGAAGCTGCCGCGATAAGGCACGGGATCGGCAAGCGGCGACAGAAGCTCGGCGACATCGAGCTTTTCGTACCGCCACTGGTCGCTATGCGCATAGAAGAACGACGTGCCGTTCATGTGGCGCGGCGGGCGCACCCAGTCGAGCGCAAAAGCGAGCATGGTCCAGCCGGTCTGGGGCCGCAGCTTCTCCTGCCCGACGTAGTGCGCCCACCCGCCGCCCGAGATGCCGATCGTGCCGCACATCATCAGCATGTTGATGATGCTGCGATAGCCCATGTCCTGGTGGTACCAGTGGTTCATGCCGGCGCCGATAATGACCATCGCGCGACCCTTGGTCTTCTCGGCTGTCTCGGCAAACCCGCGCGCGACGGCGATCGCCTTGCCGGCGGAAACCCCGGTGATCGGCTCCTGCCACGCGGGGGTGTAGGGCCGATTGTCCTCGAGATTCTTGGCGGCAGCGCCGCCAAGGCCTCGGTCAAGACCGTAATTGGCACACAGAAGGTCGAAGACGGTCGCCACCAATGCTTCGCCGTCGGCGACCGCGATCTTGCGGACCGGGACATTGCGCGTCAGCACATCGCCGCCTTGGTCGTTCCCCGGGAAATGCTCGTGCGGCTTGCCGCCGAAGTAGGGGAAGGCGACAGCGGCCACGTCGTCGCGCCGATCGATCAGGCTTAGCGCCAGCTGCGTGTCGGCGCCGGTCTCGCCATCTTTGGCTTCGAGATTCCAACGCCCGGTCGGCTCAGCCTCCCGAGGCCAGCGGTAACCGATCGCACCCTGCGGCACGACGAGCGTGCTGTTGTGCTCGGCGACGGCGACCGTCTTCCACGCAGCGCGATCCGATTTCGGCCCGCCGGGCAGGTCGCTCTGACGGAGATAGCGGTCCGGCACCCAGCGTTCGCCGTCCGGGCGCAACCGCACCAGCATCGGCATGTCGGTATAGCGGCGGCAGTAGTCGTGGAAGTACGGGACCTGGCGGTCGAGGAAGAACTCGCGCAGGATCACATGGCCCATGGCCATCGCGAGTGCCGCATCGGTGCCCTGCTTCGGATGCAGCCAGAGGTCGGAGAGTTTGGCGACTTCGGCATAGTCCGGCGTGATCGCCACAACGCTGGTGCCGTTGTAACGCGCTTCGACGAAGAAATGCGCGTCGGGGGTGCGCGTCTGCGGCACGTTGGAGCCCCAGGCGATGATATAGGCGGAATTGTACCAATCGGCAGATTCCGGCACGTCGGTCTGTTCACCCCAGGTCTGCGGGCTCGAAGGCGGCAGGTCACAGTACCAATCATAGAACGACAGGAGCGTACCGCCGATCAGGCTGAGATAGCGCGAGCCGGAAGCGTAGGAAACCATCGACATCGCCGGGATCGGCGAGAACCCGGCCACGCGATCCGGTCCCCAGGTCTTGATGGTGTGGACGTTGGCGGCGGCGATAATTTCGCACGCCTCTTCCCACGTCGCACGGACGAAGCCACCGCGCCCACGCGCGGACTTGTAGGATTCCGCCGTCTCGGGATCGCCGACGATCGCGGCCCAGGCCTCGACAGGACCGAGTGTCTTGCGCGCCTCACGCCAGACTTTGACCAGCCGCCCTCTGATGAGCGGGTATTTGATGCGGCTGGCGCTGTAGAGATACCAGCTATAGGACGCGCCGCGCGAACAGCCCCGCGGTTCGTGATTGGGCATGCCGGGCCGCGTACGCGGGTAGTCTG
>JAFMSA010000762.1 GCA_017353855.1 Alphaproteobacteria bacterium | reverse complement strand
CGCCACGGCTAAAGCCGAGAGCTTTCTCTCCCTACGTCCAATCGCTGACTGCCGTCGTATTGGTTTCGATCGCGGTGTCTTTCGGCAACGTCGGACCGACCGCCAATGGCGTCGTCAGCGATTTGTTGCGCTTGCCGGCGGATGCCGGCCGAGCCTTTACGTTCCTCTTGCTCGGCGGCAACAGCTTCGGTCTGCTCGCGCCGATTGTCACCGGCTACCTCGTCGCGGCGACCGGCAATTTCAATTCCGCCTTCAGGCTGGCCGGCGTCCTGGCGCTGATCGGAGCGACGGTGACCCTGTTCCTCGCCCGCGGCCCGATCGCCGAGGTCCCCGCATCCGCCCGGCCAGCGCAGGCAGGGCTGACCGACTGATGCGATCAGCGGGGTAGCCGCCGTTCGCTAAGGCCGGTGATCCACCAGTCGTCCGTCGCCAGAAATTTGATGATCGGGCGCGATGTCGGGGATGTCGGTGAGCTTTGCCGCTCACTGGTGCGTCGAGCCGGTGTCCTCGGCGCGGATAGAATAAGGGCGTGTCATTTGACCCCTGCGCAATATTGTGACCGAGGAGTCGCGCGCCCCAGCTCCTTGGCTGCCGCACGCGTGAAGTGCTCGACACCGGCGCGTCGGTCGAATAGAACCCGGCGAAGGCCGTCGGCAACAACGTCAACATCATAATGATCTTGCCGTGCTGTTGTCGGGGATCTGCTTTGCCGCTGCGTGTACGAAGACGTAGGCCGCCGTCGTTTCGAGTCCACGACGAAGATATCGTGGTATTCTTCTCGGCTTCTGGTACGATCGACTTCTTCAATACTTCGACTATTGCCCTAGCGTCCCCGTCCAAGCGCCGGATCACCTCGGGGACAGATCGCCTGGATCGCGAATTAACGGCCGGCCCCGTCTCCTCGCTCGCGATACTCGTGGATTTCCGTGCGTCCGCGGCGCCGAAGATCCTGCCGATCAGCTAGCGCCGCCGCTAACGACTCGGTGGGTATTTGTGCCGCGATTCGACGGTCAGGATCGGCAGTTCGCAGGAGCTCCACTAGCTCTGGCACCCGGCGACTACGCCGTAGTAGGGTTGCTCTCACACGATCACGAGACCGAGCAGGAGAGAAGTAATGGCCGTGGGTGGGGAATTGCTGACAAGCGCCTTGGCCGGCATCGCGTTTATCGGATGTGCAATGACGAATGCCGCCGCGGCACCGCCCGCACCCGGCGCCGGGCAGGGCAGGCGGCGCGAGGTGGTCGTTAATGGCAAGCGCGTCAAGACCGTCGACATCCACGCGCATTGCATCGTTCCCGAGGCGGCGGCCGTCATCAATCACCCGTTGGAGGCCCCGGGACTGCTGTGGAGCAATCTCTCGGACCGCATCGCAGAGATGGATGCTGAGGGCATCGACGTCGAAGCGCTCAGCATCAACCCCTACTGGTACCGCGCCGAACGCGACGCGGCGGCCGAACTGATTAAGGTCCAGAATGAAAAGCTCGCCGAGTTCTGCGCCGGTGCACCTGACCGCTTTGTCGCTTTCGCGACCGTCGCATTGCAACATCCGGACCTGGCCGTCGAGCAGCTGGAACATGCGATCAAGCGCTTGGGGCTGCGCGGCTTGAGTGTCGGCGGCAGTGTGGCGGGGCAAGAACTG
This sequence comes from Alphaproteobacteria bacterium, assembly GCA_017353855.1. Lineage (GTDB taxonomy): Bacteria > Pseudomonadota > Alphaproteobacteria > ATCC43930 > CGMCC-115725 > AP-15. Next base: position 904 of record JAFMSA010000762.1, on the reverse strand, counting down.
GCCGACCCGAAATTCCACCCGGTTTGGGCCAAGGCCGAGGAACTCGGCATCCTCATCTTCCTCCACCCGCTCGGCACGAGGGAATTGGAGCCGAGCGGCCGGCTCAAAGGCAGCGGCCTGTTGACGAACACGATCGGCAACCCGCTCGAGACGACGATCGCGCTGTCGCATCTGATCTTTGAGGGCACGCTCGACCGCTTCCCCGGGCTCAAGATCTGTGCGGCCCATGGCGGCGGCTATCTGCCGTCTTATGCCAACCGTTCGGATGCGGTAATCACGACCTTTCCGAACCGGGTCGGCCCGCTGCCGAAGAAGAAACCGACCCAATATCTGAAGGACGGGCAGCTCTATTTCGACACGATCATGTTCACCGCCGAGGCGATGCGCCACCTTATCGCCGAGGCTGGCATTGGCCAGATCATGATCGGCACTGACTATCCGTTCCCGTGGAACCGGGTGCCGGTCGATCACATCATGTCAATCCCGGGTCTTTCCGACGACGAACGCATTGCGATCCTAGGCGGTACCGCCGCGAAGCTTCTCGGCATCGAGGTGTGAGCACAATTCTCCGATCCTCGGTACACCCCGCCGAAATGCTCGAAACCCGCACTGGCTTTTTTGGCCATTTTCTTGATTGGAGTCATGGTTTTGCGAAAAGAGCATTTCTTGGGGCTTCCGGGCTTTCCAGAATACTTCCGGCCTCGCCTCGCGAGTGTGGGCGACTGCGAAATAAGGGTCCGGGGTCTTATTCGATCAACAGAGGGTGCCGCCGTTTCGATGACGGCGCCCTGGCGGCGTTAAGTAAGTGAACGGCGCCGTCCGCGAACAGAGCCGGTTGGCCGTGCTGGTCTGGCATGGTTAGAAGGGCGGTGTCGCGAAGATGAGGCGTGATATCCGGGTGGAC
>JAFMSA010000172.1 GCA_017353855.1 Alphaproteobacteria bacterium | reverse complement strand
CAGGAGATAAAAGTCCTGCGCTTTGGCCCAATCGGCGTTTGCAGCTGCGGCACGGAAGGCTGCGCTCGTCGGTGAGACGAATGTGCCGTCCCTGTTGCGCATCTGCGCGTAGGTCAGCTTATTCTGTTTGGCATAGGCGTACTCGACGTAGCCAATCGCACCGACGGTGCGGCCGGTCATGGCCGCGACACCTTCATTTCCCTTGGCACCGATCCCGGTGGGAAACTCGACCGATGTGTTCTCGCCGACCTGCTCCCTCCATTTCGGGCTTACCTGTGAGAGGAAGTGGGTGAAGATGAACGTCGTGCCCGACCCATCGGACCGATAAACCGGCGCAATGGCCAGGTCGGGCAGCTTCAATCCGCTGTTGAGGGCGGCGATCGCGGGGTCATTCCACTTCGTTATATTGCCGAGGTAAATGTCCGCGACCAGGTTGCCGTCGAGCTTGATCTGACCGGGTTGGACTCCCGGCACATTAACCACTGGCACGACACCGCCCATGACCATCGGCCATTGGGTAAGGCCGTCCTTTGCGAGGACTTCCGGCTTCAGCGGCATGTCCGAAGCGCCGAAATCGACCGTCTTGGCGGTGATTTGCTTAATGCCGCCGCCCGAACCGATCGATTGGTAGTTCAATTTGAGCCCGGTCTTCGCCGCGTAGGCTTCCGCCCATTTGGCGTAGATCGGGTAGGGAAAGGTGGCACCGGCGCCCGAGATCTCGGCGGCCCGTGCGCCAAAGCCGATTGCGGCAACGGCGGTTACCGCGAACAGGAGGGTTCGTAAGGCATTCACGGCTTGCTCCATGGGCAGGTAGGGTCGCGAGTTCGTAAAGCGCAACCTGCATCTAGTCATAGGCTCACGATGTTGCAGACTTATGACAGCTCCAAGACCACCAGCCCCTCCACGCCTACGAGTGCGGGTGGGCCACCCGGGAACCTACATCGCGGGGCTCAAATTGGCTGAGAGAAAATGGATGCTGTCGCGCTCACGGCAACTGCGACTAAACGCGCCCGTGGTTTGACTCACCGCCGGAACGCTGAGGATGCGGTGCCGCCGCGCTGACGCGCATGGGGAATTCGAAGGGGCGCCGCGGTAGCCTTGTGGTCCGCTGGTTTGTGGCGGTGCGCGCCGCTAGCGTTAGCGTCGAGCCGACGGCCTGGTGTTCGCCGCCGCTCCTGCGTAAACGTCTGAACATCAAGCCCAGCATGGTGTGACGAGCCGCCGCGAGCCACGTCCTGTTCATCGGCACCGGCCAATCGCGCAACCCTCGTTGCCGGTATATTTTTCGAAACGGGTCTCCACCTGGGGCCGGATGGACCTAAAACGTGAATGTCGAGCGAAGCCCGATCACCAGAGCGTTCGGAATGGGCCGTCCCGCCGGCGCGGGCGGCGGCGGCGCAACGTGGCCGCCAGGATGAGCGACCAGCTGGAGGTCCGGCTGCAAGAGCCACCATGGGGCAAGTTGCGCTTCGTATGTGACCTCCAACACCGATTCATAATTGCGGACCGGACGCTCGATGTCGGTAAACAGGATCTGATCCCGGTCTAACCGTCGGGCGTAGCCAATGCGTGCATAGCTTAGCCCGACCCCCAGCACGTCGAGGCCGCGGCCCGGGAGAAGACCTTTAAAGGTGAGGCCGGCGTCAATCTCGAGGCTTATCAGATTGCGGTCCGGAGGGGCGTAACCGACGCGCAGGAAGGCCGCGAGGCCCTGGGTCGCCGTATCAGGGCGCCGCCACAACATTTTATCCAGTATCAGATAGGCGCCAAAATTGCTGCCGTGCGTGGCGGGGATCCCAGTGCTCGTCGGGTCCGCGAGGGAGCGCCCCAGGTTGTCGCGGCGGGTATCGGAAAAATCTGCGGTGTGGTACCAGGCGCCGAGTTTGATATCGCTCAACCTGGTCGAAGAGGTCGGCTCCTCGTCGAACGCATAAGCGAGTTCGGCGATCGGGAGGAAGCCATCTTCGCCGATCAGGAAGTTCGTGCCGCTTGCGTTGCGCACCTCCGGGTCTCCAGGACCGGGGGGTGCGGAGCTGCCGTTGAGGGCCGCGACAGAGAGGGTCAAACCTTCGGTCGGCGTCACCCGAAATCGCGCGCCTGGTGTCGCGAGCGGATAGCAGGACGCACCACCCGGCAAGTCGGTAGGCAGGATATCCGGACAGCCAAACGTCGAGTTGACGAAGCCTGCCGCGTATTGGCTGATGTAAAATTCGCGATCGAGCGCGATCTGGCCGACCCGAAGCGAGACTCTGCGGTCGAGCAACTCTTGTTGGAACCACAGCTCGTGGAGGCGCGTCGAGGAAAGTGCCTCGATTGAGCTGACTGTGAGCAAGTTGCCGATTGCATTCCGCGACAAACCGCGCCCGCTGATCTGGTATGCGTCAATGTAAAAACTCGCTCCCGGCCAGTTGGCGGCCGTCTCGAGATCGAGGTTGAGAGACGGCTCGAGAAGGCCCTGGTAGATCGTCAGCTTTCTTATGCCGCCGGTGGGATTGGACAGTGTTTCTAGCGTGGCATCGAGCTCAAAATCAACACCGGCATCTTGCCACTGCTTGCGTACCCCGCCCCAGTCGCCGGTGAGCTTGTCTTGTGTGAAGAACCCCTCCTCCGCCGCAACCGGCTCGCCGGCGGATACGAGGATCAGGGCACCGAAGATGGCTAACGCGGAAAGGTTCGTTCGCACTGGAATCCTGCTTGCCGGGTGGGCGCACCGAATTTGCTTCCGGCGAACTTGCCGCTGCCGCGGGCAAGGGGCGCTGGCGGAGCCAGCGAACCCACAGGGCTTATCGCTCGCGGGCAGCTGGGGAAGCCATCATCCTGATGGCCCGATAGGTCTCGGAAGGATCGAGCAGGCTCTCCGTGGCGCTCGCAATCGCGGCGGCGAACTCGGCATCAGCGCTGTCTTGCAAGGCCCCCTTCTTTTTCGACAAGCGTCTGGTACTCCCCGCGCAAATAGAGGCGCGTCTCGATCCTGACCAGGTGCTGCATACCAAATCTCCGTTCGTTAGCGTGTGCGCAAAGTTTCGCACCGCCCCTGCGTCATCCGGGTCCAATCCACTCGACGTGATCGCGTGCCGGGGCATTTCCTTCGCCCGGCTCGAACCGCCACGCGGCAAGCCGGGTCTGAGCCATCCACTGCGCCAGAAGGCGCGGCATATCGGCACGAGGCAATCCCGACAACCCGTCAGCCGCTTCTGTCTGCAATGTCGTTTCTGCCGCTGGCGTGGAACACACCGTCGCGACGCCGAAGAGCAGTCGGAAGGCCGGCACCTCGCTGATGTCAAGAATGGCTGCCATGGAGTGTCGGAGCCCGGCTTTTCCTCGAACGAAAAAACCGTAAGGATAACGCGGCTCGCCGGCATCAACAAATATTTCTTGCTATAGCCAACGACGATCCCAACTCGTTCATTTATTCGAAATCATCGACCCGCATGCGAGCGACCACGGCAAGTGCCGGAGTTCTTGTTCCGCTGACTTGTACTATGGGTAACATGTCGCATCGCAGGAAGGATGAGGATCGGTGAAGCTGTTGCCGGCCGAACCGGTATCGGCGCAAACGCTCGACGCCACGTGTAGTAAGCCCCCTTCAATCGGCAAGAGGGACGCCAGCACCGGTCGCGGATCGAGCGCGTGATCCCGATTGGCGGCGGCCCCTAGATTCTGCCTGCCTCCTGCAGCGCGGCATAGCCGATTTCCACCTTGTGACGCATCCCACCCAAATCTATTATGGTTACTCAACTTTTCACTTTTGTGGTATCGCGCGGATATCTGGACTCGATTATTGCAGGGGCCCGTGCCCCGGGGTCCGCCGCCCAAGGAGACCCCTGTGCAGGGAAGCGCCATCCGCTACGCAAGCCTGACAGCACGAGGCCTGCTCCCGAACCGGTGGGACATAATTGCCTTTCCGTTAGTTTTTGGGCTTCTGCTGCTCGCTGCCAGAGGGGCTCGCGAAACCCTGGCGCCCCTCTCGGCGCTCAAAGAGCCGGTTGTCTCGCTCGATCCGGTCAACCTGCCGGAATATGCGCTGCGCACAACGTTGCGCATGCTGGCGGCCATGATCGCATCGCTGCTCTTCACCATCACCTACGGGACACTTGCCGCCAAGAGCCGCAGAGCCGAGGTGGTCCTCGTTCCGCTCCTCGACATCCTCCAGTCGGTGCCGGTGCTGGGTTACATTTCCTTCACCGTCGCCTTCTTTATGTCTCTGTTCCCCGGTCGGGTGGCCGGGGCCGAAGCCGCGGCGATCTTCGCGATTTTTACCAGTCAAGCCTGGAACATGACCTTCAGCTTTTACCAGTCGCTGCGCACCGTGCCGCGCGACCTTGAGGAGGCGACGCGCTGTTTCCGTTTTTCGGCCTGGCAACGCTTTTGGCGGCTTGAGGTGCCGTTCGCGATGCCGGGCCTCGTGTGGAACATGATGATGAGCATGTCCGGGGGCTGGTTTTTTGTCGTGGCGAGCGAAGCCATCACGGTCGGCGACAAGACGATCACCCTACCGGGGATCGGCGCGTATTTAGCGCAGGCGACAGCAGAGAGAGACCTGAGAGCGGTCGGCTGGGTCGTGCTTACAATGATTGCTGTAATCATCCTTTATGACCAGCTGCTGTTCCGGCCGCTGGTCGCATGGGTCGATAAGTTCCGTTTCGAGCAGACCGGCGCGCAGACGGCGCCCAGTTCCTGGTTCCTTGATCTGATACAGCAAAGCCGCCTCTTCCGGACCTTGCTCCACCCTGCAAGCCTGCTCCTGGGCGGATTTGCGCGACAGCGTCTGTCGCCGCCTCCCGATAAAGCGAGGATTGGCGGTTCCCGCTCTCTTGCAAGAGCGATGGATGTCGTTTGGTTTGTCGCGGTGTTGGCCGTGGCCGTTTTCGCATTGCGGACAATCATCGCGCACGTCGCCTCGGGTGTCGGCTGGCACGACGTCCTCGATGTCGCAAAACTTGGCCTCTTCACGCTATTGCGCGTCGTCGTCCTGATCGCAATCGCCTCGTTGATCTGGGTTCCGATCGGAGTTAAGGTCGGTCTGCGGCCGCGGCTGGCAGAGAAGATCCAGCCCCTGGCACAGTTTCTCGCAGCGTTTCCCGCTAATCTGCTGTTCCCGGTATTCGTCGTCGCGATCGTCCGGTTCGCGCTGAACCCGGACATTTGGCTCAGCCCTCTGATTATACTCGGGACGCAATGGTATATTCTGTTCAATGTGATCGCCGGAACAATGGCGTACCCCAACGACTTCCGCGAAGCGGCGACCAATTTTCGAATGCGTGGCTGGCAGTGGTGGCGTCGGGTCATGCTGCCCGGGATTTTCCCTTATTTTGTAACGGGAGCGATTACCGCAGCCGGCGGTGCCTGGAACGCCAGCATCGTTGCCGAAGCGGTCTCCTGGGGTGATACCAGGGTCGTCGCGCATGGTCTGGGAGCCTATATCGCCGAGAATACGGCAGCGGGCGACTATCCGAAGATTGTGCTCGGCATCGCCGTAATGTCCATTCTGGTCACGGCATTCAATCGACTGCTCTGGCGGCCGCTTTACGCCTATGCGGAAGACCGGCTTCGTCTCGACTGAGAAACCGTGATGGTTGCGATAGACACGACGCGTAAGCCGCCAACTGGCGAGCCGATCTTAACGGTGTGCGGCGTGAGCCGCGGTTTCGAGCGGGGATCAGGCGGGGTGCGCGTTCTCGACGAGGTCGACCTGTCGCTGCGGGTCGGCGAGATCGTTGGTCTGCTGGGCCGTTCCGGTTCGGGCAAATCGACGCTGCTGCGTATCATCGCCGGCCTCATCAGGCCGAGTGGCGGGCAGGTGATCTATCGCGGCCGTCCTGTCAACGGGCCGGCAGACGGGATCGCGATGGTCTTCCAGACCTTCGCTCTGTTTCCGTGGCTGACGGTGCTGCAGAACGTGGAAGCGGGGCTCGAGGCCCTGGGCGTGTCGGAAAGGGAGAGCCGCCGGCGTGCGCTTTCCGCCATCGACCTCATCGGCCTCGACGGCTTCGAGTCGGCCTATCCGCGAGAACTGTCCGGCGGCATGCGCCAACGCGTCGGGTTTGCCCGTGCGCTTGTCGTCGAGCCGACCATCCTGCTGCTCGACGAGCCTTTTTCGGCGCTCGACGTATTGACCGCCGAGACAATCCGCACCGATCTGCTCGATCTGTGGATCGAGCGCCGGCTGCCGACCAAATCCATCCTGTTGGTCACGCATAACATCGAGGAAGCGGTCTTCATGTGCGACCGCATCCTGCTCTTTTCTTCGAATCCGGGACGCGTGGCAGCCGAAATCGAGGTTCCATTCCCGCATCCGCGCAATCGCCTCGACTCCGCGTTCCGCCAGATGGTCGACGACATTTACGCGAAAATGACGGCGCGCCCGACGATCGGAGTGCCGGGGCAACTGCCGAAGCTGCAAATCGGCAGCCGATTGCCTCCGGTCTCCACTAATGTGATAGCCGGCTTGATAGAGACCGTCGCCGCCCCGCCTTATAATGGCAAAGCGGATCTTCCGGAAATCGCGCGCACGCTGCAATTCGAGATTGACGATCTGTTTCCGGTCGTCGAACTGCTCCAGTATCTCGGCTTCGCGGAGATCACTGACGGCGACATCGTGCTTAGTGCCGCCGCGCGCACCTTCGCCGATCTCGACACGCAGGCGCGTAAAACGATGTTTGCGGAGCGCCTGCTTGCCTCAGTGCCACTCGCGCAGCACATCAGGCATGTCCTTGACGAGCGTCCTGGCCACCAGGCGCCGCGTGTGCGGTTCGAGCAGGAGCTGGAAGATTATCTCAGCGATAGCGCCGCCGAGGAAACGCTCGATGCCATAATATCCTGGGCTCGCTACGCAGAGATCTTCGCGTATGACGACGTAGCCGAGATGTTCAGCTTGGAAGATCCGGGGGGCTGAGCGTCGACACGAACAAAATCATCGTTGCCAGCGACGCCCCGGTATGCTTAATTAATCATGTCAAGATTGGGACTGAAATTGGTTGTCGACGGCGTGTAGGCGTCTTTTGCGCCGTCACTGAGCGTGGCCGCGTAAGTGCCGCGTTTGGAAAAGCCCCCAGGATGTCGTATTCCGTGATGCTTACGCTTGAGCGGGTGAGTGAGTTCCGTACTCAGGCCGCGCATTGCAGACGCGTAGCAGGGATCCCGACGTCCGGATCCGGGAGCGCCGATCGTACTCTCGTCGAATTAGCGGAGCGGCTTGAGCGGTACGCCAACCTTCTGGAGTGGTTATCGCAGAACGTCAACCCAGACCGCCGTCCACAATTGCCATTGACCGGCAACGTTTGATCCAGTGGCCACGCAGGAAAGGCGGGAAGGTTGCACTGGTTATCGTACTAGCATGCTACCAGGCGTGCGGTATGGACGATTTTCGAGTCCCAATAGGTCGAACGCTGCCGCCCGTCGCTTGCGCAACGCAGGAATTGGCGGACTGGCCAGGGCGCGGCGGCCTGCCAGGGGCACCGACGCGCCATAGGACCGCTATGTTCCGGCCGCAATCCTGTTCGCGGGAACGCGGGTACGCCTTTGCCGGGGCCGACCACCAGAACTGACAATGAGACCGCCGTTGCGGAAACGATGGAGGGCTGCATAGGTTAATTAGCTAATTCGCCGGCGACAGGAGTAGCACATCCTACTGCATGCGGGACCATGCCAGGGAACCGGTGATTACGCAGGGCGCGCGCGACACCCCCGGCTGGGCGGTGAAAATGCGCGCAGGCGGTGTTCATTGGCGTTTTCAAGCG
>JAFMSA010000012.1 GCA_017353855.1 Alphaproteobacteria bacterium | reverse complement strand
AAGCACGCGCCAATCTTCATGTGGGCGCCCGGCCCGTCAGAACCGAGCTGACGGCGCGCGACCGCGAGATTTGCGCAGCCATCGGGCCGACTCTGCGGGCTGAGGGATTGGTCTTCGTGGGCATCGACGTGATCGGCGACTGGTTAACGGAAATTAACGTCACCTCCCCGACCGGCATCCAGGAGATCGCTCACCTCGACGGCATCGACATCGCGCCAAAGATCTGGGACGCGATAGAGATGCGCCTTGCCGACCGTGCCCGCCGCACCCTGGCGCGACCCCACAATCCTGAGGACTGAGGATGACAAGTGCCCGTAATGTGCTTGGCGAGCCCCTCGCCGAATGCTGCACCAGACCAATGACCGGGTTTTATCGCGACGGCAACTGCAACACCGGACCCGAAGATTTCGGGATGCACACGGTGTGCACCAAAGTTGACGCCGCCTTCCTGGCGTTTTCGCAGGCGGCTGGCAACGACCTCTCGACGGCAGTCCCGGAATTCGGCTTCCCCGGGCTCAAGCCGGGCGATTGCTGGTGCCTGTGCGCGGAACGCTGGAAACAGGCTTTCGAGGCCGGCAAGGCCCCGAAAGTCAGGCTCACGGCCACACATGAGGCGACCCTCGAGGTGGTTCCGCTCGACACCCTCAAGCGCTATGCCATCGATCTGAGCTGAACGGCCGAATTGATGATCGACGGCTGGACGGAGACCTGTCGCAGCGTCGTGTCCCCGTGGGAATGCGACGTCACGGAACATTTTACGATCGCTTATTACTTCGACCGGTTGGCGGATGCGGCCTCGACGCTGGCTGAGAATCTAGGGCTGCGCGGTGCGCCGGAACGGGTCCACCGGCGCTTTGATGTCCGGTTTGTGCGCGAACTGCGCGCGGGGGCCAGCTTTCACATTCTGAGCGCGCCCATCGCCTCGGACGAACGTTCGCTCCGTCTGGGTCATCAAATCGTCGACTCGGTCAATCATGAAGTTACCGCGTGGGCGGAAGAGACAGTGGACACTCCCGCCACTCGATTGCCGCGTCAACTGCGCCTGCTGGAATGGCCGGGACCGGCAGTCGAGCATCGGCCCGAGCCAATTTCTCTCGAAGGTTTTACGGCGACGGTGCGGGAGCGGGTTAAGCCAGCCGATCTCGATGCGCATGGAAATTTCGCACTTGCAGCGTTTGTCCACCGTTTCACCGCCGGCAGCATGCAGGCACTTGCGGCGATTGGCGCAACCGCCAGTTACATGCAGACTGAGCGCAGAGGCTATTCTACCTTCGAGCTGGCGCTAAGAATCAATAGCTTGCCGCGATTGGGGACTGCGATACTGGTCGAAACCGGCATCGTGCATCTCGGCAACTCATCGATCCGCTTCGTCCATCGAATGTGCGATCCGCTGACCGGAAGCGAATTTGCCCGGCTCGGGCAATTCGGTGTCCAGCTCGACCTCGAAGCCCGACGGCCGGCCGCGCTGCCCGAGCCGTTACGGGCAGCGGCGGCGGCGCGGCTCGTGCCGCTCGCGCAGGAATAAGCTGAGGATGGCGGAGACCGGGGGCTTCCACTGTGCTCTGCGCACGGCCGCCGTGTCCGTCCGGCCGAGCGGCAATGCGTCCTGGTCCGGATTTGGCTTCGGCGGTTTGATAACCACGAACCACACGTGTTGCGAGGTCGAGGCCAGGACGCTGCTCGGGCCCGCCGGGGAGGCCTGGGTGCTGACGCCGATCAATCGGCCGATCGACACAGTAGGGCGTTTGGCCGCGACGTCCCGCTGCGAAGTCCGCCCGGGTGCGGCCCGGTTCCGGCTGATGGCGAGCGAAGCCATGCCGCTTTGCGGCACACGCTCCGGCGGCCCGGCCATCATGCGAGGGGTTCATGCGCCATAGCGTTTCGGTTTGTCGATTTGCTGCCGGCTTCCTTCCCCTACGAGCCTTGTTCGCGGCGACGCTGCTGGCGAGCGTGTCCGTCGCGCTCCCGCTGCCGGCGGCATCCGAGCAAATTCACATCGAACTCAACCGATTGGAGGAACACGGCGGTTCCTGCCGCGCCTACCTGGTCATTGCCAATCCCGCAAAGCAATCCTATTCCGGCTTCAAGCTGGACCTCGTTATCTTTGACCGATCGGGGACGATCATCCGCATGCTTGCTCTGGAGCTGGCGCCTCTGCGGGCGGCAAAGACCAATGTCAAAGTGTTCGACATCGCGGACATCAGCTGCGGGACGATCGGCAGCATGCTGGTGAATGGTGTACTCGACTGCCGGGATGCCAGCGGGGAGGTGCCGGACTGCCTGCAGCGGATCTCCACCAGCTCCAAACTTGCGGTCGCGCTGTCGAAGTGACCGACGTCTGAACCGGCAGCCTGGCGGCTTAACAGCCATCGCCGGCCGCATACGAATTTATTCGGGTGCGCCCGCAAGTTGTTCTAAGCTGATCGCAAAGGCGGGAACGAGCGAGCATGACGGCCATCGGGTCTGCTCAGTTTTGCCGGGCGCGGATGCATTACGCGTGGGTCGTGCTGGCCGTGATGTTCTCAGCGACACTGGCCGGTGTCGGCGTACGCGCTGCCCCCGGCGTCATGATTGTGCCGCTGGAACGGGCGTTCGGGTGGGACGTCGCGACGATCTCGGGGGCCGTCTCGGTCAACATCATTCTGCTCGGCGCTACGGGTCCGTTCCTCACCGGGCTGATCGAAGTGATCGGTCTGAAGCGCACAATCCTCGCATGCCTGGCGATGCTGATCGTGGGCACCGGGTTATCGAACTTTATGACCGCGCCCTGGCAGCTGTTCGTGACTTGGGGATTGATCGTTGGAATCGGCTCCGGCGCCGGTGCTATGGGCATGGCGGCGGCGATCGCAAACCGGTGGTTCGTCAAGCGCAACGGCCTGGCGATGGGGCTGCTGACCGCAGCCAACGCGGCCGGACAGCTTGTTTTTCTCCCGCTGCTTGCGATTCTGGCGCGGCGATACGGCTGGCAGGGTGTATCGGTCGCAGTGACTTTGGCCGTTCTGGGCATATTCCCGATCGTCGCGTTTTTGTTGCCGGAATGGCCTGCGAATATCGGGCTCGGCCCGTACGGTGCGGCGGCTGCGCCCGACCCGCCGCCGCATCAGGGTAATCCGTTTGCGGTGGCAATAGCCGCGTTGTGCCGGGCCGCGCACTCGATCGACTTCTGGCTGTTGAGCCTGAGCTTTGCAATCTGCGGTTTGTCGACTAATGGCCTGATCAACACCCATCTGATCGCGTATTGCGCGGATCACGGCATCCCCGAAGTGGGCGGAGCTGGCGTACTCGCCTCGCTCGGCGTCTTCAGTCTGATCGGCTCCGCCGGCTCGGGCTGGCTATGCGACCGCTGCAATCCGCGGTTTCTGTTGTTCTGGTACTACAGCCTTCGAGGTCTTTCTCTGGTAGTCCTGCCGTTTACCCAATTCGACGTTGTAAGCCTGTCGATATTCTCGATTTTCTATGGTCTCGACTGGGTGGCGACGGGGCCGGCGACCTTCGCGCTAACCAACGAGCTTTTCGGTCGCCGTGACACGCCGGTGATTATCTCCTGGATCTTTGCCGGCCATCAGGCGGGGGGCGCCCTCGCGGCTGTTGGTGCCGGCGCCGTACGCAGCTTCACCGGGGACTATCTGCTGGCTTTTATGACAAGCGGTCTCGCCTGCCTTGTAGCCTCGGGGCTTGTCGTGCGCGTTACGCGCCCTGCTTCTGCCGTCGTTCCCGCAGTCTGAGCGAAGGCTTAATGGCGTTTTGTCGTGCCGGCCCGTCCGCGATCATCCGGTCCGTGACGGACCGCGGCGGTTCGAAGAAACACGAGCGCGGCGGCCGTCGAGCACAGATTTGCCACAACCATGCACTATCGTCGCTTCGGGTCGACGCGGAGATCTGACAATGGCAAATTACAACGAGCTATTGCCCTTCCGGGTAACGATTTGCGGGATCGATGAGCTTGCCGGCCATTGTGCTGCGGATATCACGCATGTTCTGTCGATTCTCGATCCCGGCTGGCCCGACCCTGAGCCTGTGAACACGTTCGACTTGCACCGGCGTCTCAAACTACGGTTTCACGACGTCATCGAACCCCATCCGGGCGCCATTGTGCCCGAGCGTTGGGATGTCGAGCTTCTCCTCGCTTTCGGGCGCGATCTGAGGGCGTCCTGGAGCACGCATCTTCTGGTCCACTGCCACGCCGGATTGTCGCGCTCGACGGCTGCGGCAACCCTTGTCATGGCGCAGACGCGTCCCGACCGGTCAGCCGACGACCTGCTGCGAGAGATTGTGCGCCTGCGCCCGCGGGCCTGGCCCAACCTGCGCATCCTCGAGTTGGGGGACGAGTTGCTCGGCCGCGGAGGCGAAATTGTCGAGGCAGCGCGAGCCCACTACCGGCGCGTGCTCGAGCGCGAACCCTGGCTGGCCGAAGCGATGATCGAGGGCGGACGGGGCCGCGAGGTTGCGGCGGCCGGCGGGGTCTAGCGGCCGTCATCAATTAACCGATGGTGCAATGCCGACCGGTGCCGCCGCCCGCAATCCCTTCTAGACCTCCAATAATGCTCTCCCCGGCAGGCCGAAGGGCAGAGGCCCGGTGCTGCCGGTGCTTGGCGAATTTGGCGGTTTGCGATGTCGACCGCCCACAATGGGTATCGGCCTGAATTGCGGTTCTTTTCACCGGCCTAACCAAAGGTGTCGCCGCCCGCGCTGCTGCGGGATTTGGGTCGATTTATGGGTTCCGGGCTCGCCGTGGAGGTTGTTCGCAGGCCGCGCCTGTCCCCGGCGGCGGCGTCCCGAGGACGGGCTCGTAGTCCGCCCTTCGCGTAGCGATAGCAGAACGCGCTAGCGCAGGTATTCGACGCGCAGCACGACGAAATAAGGGTGATCGGGGTCGATGACGGTGCCGTCCGGGCCTGCGAGGTGACCGTCGGCCGTGGCCGGGATGTGCCTCATCGCGACCGCATTGTCGACGTTGCCCCCAATCACATCGAGGTCGCCCGGTCTTATTCCGACGACGACATCGCAATGCCCCGGAAAGCGACCCGTCGGCAATTCTTCGTAAGAAACACGCTGCGGGCCTCGCCAATAGCAGATCAGGTCGCCGCGTTGCGGTGCGTAGACCTCGACCCGCTCGGCGGTTAACGCGGTCCCGGGCTCCACGCCTAGGCCGTGGCGCCGCGCCGCGTTGATATAGTCCGCATGCGTCGTTGTATAAGGAAACCGGCTGCCGGCGCCGGCCATCCGCATCACATAGGAAATGAAAGCGGCAGACCACGCATAATTTCCGTCTTCGCTGGCAGGGAACACCACGCCGTTTTCGTCGTGAATCCCGGTCCAACCCTGTTCCCTCCAGCGTGGATCGAGGCCGAGCCACCAGTATTCTCCGACTCGCTGCCACAGCCCTTCTTCGCGCTCCTCATCCTCGGGCAGCTCGGTATTGGGATATACGACCTGCTGGCCGAAAGCCCGCCACTCGCGTAACGCAATCTGGACTGCCGCCTCACGCGAGAAGGGTTCATAGGGCCGGCGCGCGAAGGGTGGGATGTGCGCGTCCAACGCTCCCGGCGCTTGGGTTAAAGGCGCACAGCCGGTGAGCATTAACACGAGCACAAGCGCAGGACTTCGGTTCACCGCATCGTCGTCACATGGATGAGAAGAGGTCCTAACCTCCGGTCCGGGATCCTTCGCCGGAGGCTCCACGCGAGGCTGGATCGGCAGCAGGGCCGGATGCTGCAGGCGCCGTCGGGTCGGTACGCCAGAGGTGGATGCCGCCGGTCAGCCCGTCGATATTCGAGACGATGGAGATATCTGCGGGCAGCCGAAACGTGATATCCTTGGCGTTCCCGCCGCCGAGGTAGAGGTGGTCGAACCGGACGACCTCGCGCAGGATCTCGACGACCCTGGCCACCCGCTTGTTCCAGGCTTTTTTTCCCTTCTCCTTGCGCGCAGCATTACCGATGTATTCGTCATAGGTTTTGTTTGCGCTCACCGGGTGATGGGCAAGTTCGAGATGGGGAATGACCTCGCCATCGCAAAAGATCGCCGTGCCGGCGCCTGTCCCGAGGGTCAGCATCATTTCGACCCCCTGGCCCCGGATGGCGCCGAAACCCTGAACATCGGCATCGTTGAGGACCCGCGCGGGTTTGCCGAAATGTTTGGCGAGCACCGACTGCAGGTCGAAGCCCGTCAGCGTCCGGGTGCCGAGATTAGGCGCAGTCAGGATGCGACCGCCGCGCACATAGCCCGGAAAGCCCACGGAGATCCGGTCGAACGTGCCGAGCGGTTTGACGACTTGGTCGATGGCGCGGACGAGCAGCTCGGGCGTCACTGGCCTGCGCGGCGTCGGCGTTCGCCGGCGCTTGCCGATCATAGCGCCGGCTTCGTCGAGCAGTGCCGCCTTTATCCCGGTTCCGCCGATATCGATCGCGAGAGTACGAGTTTGGCTCATGGCTTACCTTTTTACTCGGTTAAGAATACCTTATGCTCGAGGAGTTCACCATTGCGGGATTTCAGATTGTTGAGTGGAGGGCTTCCAAGCCACGCTTATTTGTGCTGTTGTCCTGCGTTGCGGCGCGGAAACGTGATGGAGTGGGCTTGCGGATCGCAAAGAGTTGCAAAGGGATTTGGGCGGTTGCGCTGGTGTCGGTTCTGCTTGCGGCATGGAGCTCGCGGGCGGACGAACCTCCCCCGCCCGAGGATCTGGTAAAGGCCGGTCTGGTTGCCGAAACCGCTTCCGTCGCCGGCGGCGCGACGCTCTGGGTCGCTCTTCATCTCGAGGTGAAGAAAGGCTGGCATATATACTGGCGGAACCCGGGAGATTCCGGCCTGCCGACCGAGATCAATTGGAAGCTGCCGCCCGGATTTTCGGCGGGACGCATTCACTGGCCGGTGCCCGAGCACTTTGTGCAGAACGGGATCGGCAATTACGGCTATGCGGGAACGACCGATCTGCTGATCCCGATCACCGCGCCGGCAGCGCTTGCGGCCGGCCAAGCCGCGCCGCTTGGGGCGGAAGTCTCTTGGCTCGCCTGCGCCGATATTTGCATCCCCGGAGCCGCGAGCCTGCGGTTGAGCCTGCCGGTTGCGGCCCGATCCGCCCCGGATCCTGCGGTGGCGCCGCTGTTTGCTGCCGCTCGTCGAAAGCTGCCGGTAGCGGCGCCATTTGAGACCCGTTTTACCGTCTCGCCACATGATTTCCGGCTCTTGGTTCCCGCCGCTGCCCTTGCGGGGTTGCGGGAGCCGGCGGCGACGTTCTTCCCGAAAGGCGAGTCGCTGATTGACGCCGCCGCCGAGCCTCGCATCGACCGACTCCGTGACGGCTTGGAACTCTTATTGCCGAAAGCCTCGGCGGGAGCGGCGACACCGGCCACTCTCGATGGCGTGTTGCTGTTGCGCGGCGCAGACGGGACCGAACGGGCGTTCCAGATCAGCGCCAACCCCGGTCCGCCGGCGCAGGCCAAACGCGGCTTGGCCTGGTGGCAGGCGCTGCTGCTGGCCTTTGCCGGCGGCGTCGTGCTCAACGCGATGCCCTGCGTCTTTCCGATCCTGTCCTTGAAATTGTTGAGCCTTGCCGGACAGGCCCGCGGGCAGCGCGCCGAGCAGCTCGTTCACGGGCTGATCTATACCGCCGGCGTGGTTGTGAGCTTTGCCGCGCTGGGCGGCGCGCTCATCGCATTTCGCGCCAGCGGGCAGGCACTCGGCTGGGGATTTCAGCTGCAATCGCCGGCCTTTGTGGCCTTGCTCGCATATCTGTTCTTCGCCCTGGGATTGAGCCTCTCCGGGGCGCTCGAGCTCGGTGGCTCTCTCGCCGGCGCCGGGCGGCGCCTCGCCGGCCGCTCGGGGCTTGCTGGGAGCTTCTTTACGGGCGTCTTGGCAACGATCGTCGCGACTCCCTGCACCGCCCCCTACATGGGCGCCGCACTCGGCTTTGCGGTGCTTGCGCCGACCGCATTGGCGATCGGTATTTTTCTGATGTTGGGGCTCGGCCTCGCCGCACCTTACCTTGTCGCGACGCTTTTTGCGGGCTGGCGGCGCGTATTGCCGAAACCGGGAAAATGGATGGAGTTCGTCAAGCAGCTGCTTGCCTTCCCGCTCTACGGCACGGTGGCTTGGCTCGTCTGGGTGTTGATCCAGCAAGTCGGGCCGGGCGAGGTGTTCGGTGCTCTCTTCGGCCTCGTTTTGGTTGCTTTCGCCGCCTGGCTCTACGGGCAAACGCGGCCGGCGTCGACGCTCATCCGTTCGCTCGGCACCGGATTTGCCGTTGCCGGAACTGCCGCCGCAATATTTCTCGCCGCGTCTTTGACGCCCACCGGCGGCGGAACGGCACCTGCACTCGCTGCGGCGCATGACGGCTTAAATTATGAACCGTTCAGCACACGGCGGCTTTCGGCCCTGAAAGCCGAGGGCAAGCCGGTCTTTGTCAATATGACTGCTTCGTGGTGCATCACCTGCCTTGCCAATGAACGTGTTGCGCTCGACAGCGAAGCGGTGCGCAAGGCCTTCACCGAGCGGGGTGTGGTTCCCCTCAAGGGTGACTGGACCAACCAGAACCCGGAGATCACGCAATTCCTGCAGCAATTCGGCCGCAGTGGTGTACCGCTCTATCTGTTTTACCCCGGTAAGGGCGAGCCCATTGTGCTGCCGCAGCTCCTGACCGTCGCGAGCGTGCTCGACACGCTCGCGAAGAGTTGATGTTCGGACCCCGATGGAGGCCCTCCGATGCGCGTTCGCATAAAGACGCTGACGATTGCCGCGCTGGCCGCCCTCACGGCATTTGCGATCGGGCGGGCGGTCGCGGTCTCACCCGTGGCGGCGGCCCGGATTGGCGAGCCGGCGCCCGCATTCAGCGCGCCGGATATTGCCGGAAAGACCGTCCGGCTTGGCGATTTTGCCGGCAAGACCGTGGTCCTCGAATGGACTAATGACGGCTGCCCGTTCGTCGGCAAGCAGTACAACAGCGGAAATATGCAGGCGCTGCAGCGCAAATACACCGCGGCCGGCGTCGTCTGGCTGACGATCGCCTCCTCGGCACCCGGCGAACAGGGCTATGTGACACCGGCCCGAGCGAAGGCCGACCTCGCCCGCTGGCAGGCCGCTCCGACCGAGTTTCTGCTCGATCCCGAGGGTAGGATTGGCCATCTCTACGACGCGCGCGCGACCCCGCATATGGTCGTGATCGACCGGACGGGCCGGCTCGTCTATAGAGGTGCCATCGACGACAAGCCGTCGACCCGTCTTGCCGACGTGAAAGCCGCGCATAACTACGTCGCCGCGGCACTCGACGCGCTCGCCGCCGGCCGGCCCGTCGCGGTCAGCTCGACGCGCGCGTATGGCTGCTCGATCAAATACCGGGAGAGCTGAGCCAGGCAAAATTGCCGGTTTTACGGTCGAGCCCGAAATAGAAGTAGGCCGGGCGGCGATGCGCCGCCTTCACGCGCTCTGCATGACCTGGGTTACGGCGCCGCCGGTAGCGGTGCGACCGCCGTCGACGACGTATTGTGCGCCGGTGATCGCGGAGGCGAGGTCGGAGCACAGAAACAGAACGGTGCCGGCAATCTCCTGCGTCGTGACATAGCGTCCGATAGGGATGGCCGACTGATAGCGGCGGCCGATGCTGGCCGGGTCGGCGGGGTTCAGCTGCGCCTCGAGCGAATGGATCATTCGCGTGTCGACGGGGCCCGGACAGACGGCATTGACCCGGATCCCGTGCGGCGCCACTTCGCCCGCGGCGGTCTTGGTCAGGCCGATGACCGCATGCTTCGAAGCGACATAGGCCGGCATGCCGGGGGTTGCGACAAGGCCGGCGACCGAGGCTGTGTTAACGATCGCGCCGCGTTTCTGCTGCAGCATGACCGGCAACACATGGCGCAGTCCGAGGAACACGCCCTTCACATTGACGCCGATGACGGCATCGAACATGTCCTCGTCATATTCGGCGGTATGCGCCCATTTACCTTCGATCCCGGCATTGTTGAAGAAGCAGTCGATCGACCCGTAAGCGTCGAGCGCCGCTTTGACATAGTCGCGCACCTCGGCCGATTTCGTAACGTCGGCGCTGACGAAACGCGCCTCGCCGCCCTGTTGCCGGATCACGCCGGCGGTCGCCTCGCCTGCTGCGGCGTCCCGATCGACGAGAACGATCTTTGCGCCGCCCCCCGCAAAACCGAGCGCGGCGGCGCGGCCGATGCCGTTGGCGCCGCCGGTGATCAGCGCCACCTTGCCGGTAAAGTCCAGATCCATCCCGTTCCTCCTTCGAGTTGAGAGCGTCTTTCGGGGACGGCCCTGCGGGGCCGCGCCCAAACTTCACGAACACCAGTACCGCCTCCTTGGGAACCGGGGGCTGTCCCTGTCGATCGGTTGCGGGGTTCGCTCCTTTGCGTAATCCCGGAATGACGGTCGGTTGGCTTGCGCACGCTCCCCGGCGAGCAATCAGCTTTTTCGGGCGATTTGCCGAGTCCACTGCGCGAGCGCGACGAGCATTTGACCGATGAGCCCGCGCGCCGTCTCATCGGTCAGACGGCCCGACGCGTCAAACTTGTTCTGCGCCTGGCCGATGAAGATTTCGGGCTTGTTCAACGGGTGCATGTCGAGAAAGACGCAGCTGCGGCGCAGGTCGTACTGCGCGCGGGCGGTGCCGGCCATGCCGGCGGCTGCTCCCATGATCGCCACGGGCTTGCCGGCAAAGGGCTGATCGGGCGGGCGCGAGGCCCAGTCGATTGCGTTCTTCAGCACTCCCGACATCGAATAGTTGTATTCGGGGGTCACGAACAGCAGCGCGTCGGCCGCAGCGATCTGTACCCGCAATTTCTCAACCGGCGGCGGGAAGCCCTGTGCGCGGACGTCTTCGTTATATAGCGGGATCGAGCCGATATCAGCGGTCTCGATCGTCATCCCCGGCGGCTTCAGCTCGACCGCTGTCCGCAACGCCGCCTTGTTGTACGAGCCCGCACGCAGGCTGCCGCAAATGCCGAGAATGGTAAGTTCATGCGCATCGCTCATCTCGCCCCTCCGGTATAGAAGCCGGACCCCATTCTCCACCGCGATCGCCTTGCCGCAAGGCTTGATCCGGCTTGTGCCGCCGGGCCGTTGGATTTAAAGAACTGGCGCACGCAGCGGAACCTTTCGCAGGCTCAGGGAGAAACCCCATGGCACGCATCGACCGGCGCAGACTCCTTAAACTTTCCGGCGCCGGCGTCGCCGCGGGCGCGGGGGGAATTGCCGGCATATTGGCTTCGGGCCGGGCGCCGGCTTATGCGCAGGCGACCACGCTGCATTATTTGCGGTGGTCCGATTTCGTGCCGGCTTCCGATCAGGTCCTGAAGACCAAAATTGCACCGCAATGCGAGAAGGCGCTCGGCATCAGGCTCGAGCTTGAAATGGTGAACGCCAACGACATCCAGGCGCGCATCACCTCGGCCATCCAATCGGGGTCGGGCCCGGACATTATTCTCGGGCTCAACAACTGGCCGCAGCTCTACACCGACAGCCTCTCCGATGTCAGTGATGTGGCCGAGGAACTCGGCAAGGCGCAAGGCGGCTATTACGACGTCTCAAAGGCGGTTGCGACCCTCCGCGGCAAATGGATCGGCGTCCCTTGGGCAATTGGAGGCGGGCTCGTCGCCTACCGGAAGTCGTGGTTCGACGAGGTCGGCATGAACAAATTTCCCGAGACCTGGGACGAGCTGCGCGAGGCCGGCAAGAAGCTCAAGGCTCAGGGCCGCCCGATCGGGCAGACGGCTGGCCATACCTTCGGCGATGCACCCGGTTTCTGGTACCCTTACCTGTGGTCTTGGGGCGGCAAGGAAGTCGAGGCCGACGGCAAGACCGTCGCGCTGGACAGCAAGGAAACCCTTGAGTCGGTCAAATTTGCCGTTCCGCTCTGGAAGGACGCCTGCGACGAGGGCGGGCTTGCCTGGGACGATTCAAGCAACAATCGAGCCTTCTTGTCGGGAAGCATCAGCGCCACCAACAACGGCGCCTCGATCTATCTCGAAGCCAAGCGCAAGCCGGACACCTATCAGACGGAAAAGGGGACGCCGATGTACCAGGACATCCTGCACGCACCGCTCCCCGGAGGACCTGGCGGCCAATTCAACCTGCCCGGCCCGTTCACCAACCTGCTGATGGCTTATTCGAAAAACCAGAAGCCGGCCAAGGATTTCCTCCGCTGGGTATCGTCGAAGGACATCTTCGAGCAGTGGTTCAGCTCGCAGCAGGGCTACACCGACGGGGCCACGCTCTATTGGGAGGAGGACAAGGTATGGGGCGCGGACCCGGTACTGCTGCCGTTCCGCGACCTGCCGCGCAAAGGGCGGATGATGGGGTATGCCGGACCGCCGGGGCGCGCCTCCGCCGAAGCCCAGACCAAATACATCATCGTCGATATGTATGCCAAAGCGATACAGGGTACGGCACCCCAGGACGCCGTCAAATGGGCGCATGATGAGCTGGTGAAGATCTAT
Organism: Alphaproteobacteria bacterium; assembly: GCA_017353855.1. Taxonomy (GTDB): domain Bacteria; phylum Pseudomonadota; class Alphaproteobacteria; order ATCC43930; family CGMCC-115725; genus AP-15. The sequence continues at coordinate 6,953 of JAFMSA010000012.1, read as the reverse complement.
GCCTGATCGCATGCGAAACGGATGGAGCACGTAAATTGCCTTTCCCGCGAGAGCGCCCGAAGACGGGGATCGGAGGCGACAGGGCCGCAGCGGCTGCCCCGGCGCTTCCGCCTCGGCGGGGCGCGGTTTACTGACTGAGGCCCCTCAGGCTCGGGATGATCATCCAATGACGTTCACTTCCTTCGCCACCCGGCGCGCTTATGCCCGACGCCCGCAGCGCGGCCCGATCACCCGTCTGCTCGAGGACGAGCGCTGGCTGGCGGTGGCGTTGCTGCTGCCGACAATCGTGTTGCTCGGACTGTTTATCGCTTACCCCTTCATCAAGGGGGTGGAGCTCTCGGTAACCGACGCCAAAGTTGGGGTGCCGGGGAGATTCGTCGGGTTGCAGAATTTCCGGCAGATCTGGAACGACGGGATCTTCCATGTTGCCGTGTGGAACACCTGCGTCTACACCGCCGTCACGACGGTGTTCAAACTCGCCCTCGGTCTGTGGCTGGCGCTGCTGCTGAACAACAACTTCAGGGGCAAAGCATTCACGAGAGCCTTCATCCTGCTGCCGTTTATCATCCCGACCGTGCTGTCGACATTGGCGTGGAAATGGATGTTCGACCCGACCTTCAGCGTCATCAACTGGATGTTGTTCCGGCTTGGACTGATCAGTACCCGGATCAACTGGCTGGGCGACCCCAATCTGGCGCTGATCTCCGTCATGATCGTCAATGTCTGGCGCGGCGTGCCGTTCTATGCGATCAGCCTGCTCGCCGGATTGCAGACGATCAGCCCTGAACTGAACGAGGCCGCAGCAATCGACGGCGCGCGGGCCTGGCAGCGCTTCCGGCATGTGACCTGGCCGTTGCTGCTGCCGGTGACGTTGGTGATCGTTCTGTTCTCAGTGATCCAGACCTTTGCCGATTTCCAGCTGGTGTACGTATTGACGGGCGGTGGGCCGGCGAACGCGACGCAACTATTCGCGACTTATGCCTACCAGATCGGCATCGGCACCGGGCTGTTAAGCGAGGGTGCCACGATCTCGCTGGCCGTCTTCCCGGTGCTGCTGCTGGTCGTCGTCGTGCAGCTCTTGTACATCCGCCGGGTGGAGACCTACTGAGGCGAGTAAGCAACTCCATGGCTAAAGCCGGGAGCTTTCTCGGAAGCCCCCCGCTTACCAGCTAAGTCGAAAGGTAACTGGAGACGACGTTGACCGGGAAGTTCAATACCAACGTGCGAATGCCTCCTCAGTTCGGACCTCCAGAAGGGCAGGCTGCAGACAGCCCCTGGGGCGGGGATGAAACGGGCCAGTCCGAAATACTGCCGGTTGACATCGGCGAGGGGGACGGAAGCGAAAATTTCGCATTACTAGAGGCCGTAAGGACCGGGAGAGGGCATGCGACGGGGCTAAGGCCGGAAACACCCTCGATGCATCGCCATCGCGCATATTGTCGACCTGCACGCGCAAACGAGGATTCCGCGGGCGTGCACGGACCGCGCCGGCGCGGGATCCGCGGGTTTGCAGCAGGAATGACGATTCCCATGGTCAGACGCTAGCTGATGATCGAAGGAGCGAGTTGGCGGCGCTGGATCTTTTTTTATATCCCGCTGACCGCCTTTATCATTGCCTTGCTGTTTCCCTTCTACTGGATGCTGGTCACGGCTGTGCGCCCGGACCGCGAGCTTTATCACCCGTGGAACGCGCCCAATTACGCGCCGTTCTGGACGCTGCATCCGACGCTGGAGCATGTCAGGGACCTGCTGACTCAGACCCTGTTCGGCACGTGGATGTTCAACACGATGCTGATATCGATTGCCGCAACGGCAATCTCGTTGTTTTGCGGATTGTTGGCCGGTTATGCGCTGTCGCGGCTGAAATTCCCGTTTGCCGGTAGTTTGGGCACAATGATTTTCATCACCTACCTGGTGCCGCAGACCCTATTGTTCATTCCGCTGGCCGACATCATTCGCAACTTCCGGCTCGGCGACTCTCCCTGGGCGCTGATCCTGACGTACCCGACTTTTCTGATCCCGTTCTGCACCTGGCTGATGATGGGCTATTTCAAGTCCATCCCCAAGGAGCTCGAAGAATGCGCTCGCATCGACGGCGCCACGCGCTGGCGGGCGATGGTGCACATTATCTTTCCGATCGCGGTTCCCGGCATTCTCTCGGCCGGCATATTCGCGTTCACATTGTCGTGGAACGAGTTCATCTATGCTCTCGTCTTCCTGTCCTCGCCCGAGCAGAAGACCGTGCCCGTCGGGGTTACATCGGAGTTGGTCCGCGGCGACGTGTTCTATTGGGGTGAACTGATGGCAGGGGCGCTCTTAGGCTCGATCCCGGTGGCGTTCGTCTATTCCTTCTTTGTCGAGCACTATGTCGCGAGCCTGACGGGTTCGGTAAAGGGATAAACGGTACCGTAATGGCCCAGGTTGTCATCCGCAGTCTGAACAAAAAATACGAGGAGGTTCATGCCGTCAAGGACGTGAACCTCGACATCCGCGACAAGGAATTCGTGGTTCTCGTCGGGCCCTCCGGCTGCGGCAAGACGACGACATTAAGAATGGTCGCCGGGCTCGAATCGATCACCTCAGGGCGCATTCTGATCGACGACAGAGTGATCAACGACTTGCCGCCGATGGACCGCGATATCGCCATGGTGTTTCAGAATTATGCGCTCTATCCGCACATGAGCGTCTATGACAACATGGCATTTGGCCTCAGGATGCGGAAATTCGACCGCCGCGACATTGCGCAGCGCGTGCAGGAGGCCGCTGAGATTCTCGGTATCCACGAGCTTCTGCGGCGCAAACCGCGGCAGTTGTCGGGCGGCCAGCGGCAGCGAGTGGCACTCGGTCGGGCGATCGTGCGTCATCCGCAAGTTTTTCTGTTCGACGAGCCGCTGTCGAATCTAGATGCGAAGCTGCGCGTCCAGATGCGGGTCGAACTCAAAAAGCTGCACGATCGTATCGGCACCACCGCGATCTATGTGACCCACGACCAGGTGGAAGCGATGACGCTGGGCGATCGGGTCGTCGTGATGAAGGACGGGCTCGTTCAGCAGGTCGGCGAACCCCTCGAACTCTACAACGAGCCCGCCAACCGCTTCGTTGCCGGCTTCCTCGGCTCGCCCTCGATGAACTTTGCAACGGTTAAGGTGAGCCGGGACAACGGAGCGATCTGGGCGGGGAACGAGGGACTCCGGATCAAAGCTCCGCCGCGGTGCATGGATCGGCTAGGGCGCTATGTCGGGAAAGAGGTCACTTTGGGGATCCGCCCGGAAGATCTGCGGGTAGCGTCCGCCGCCGACCCGGCCGAGGTCGGCTTCGATGTCGTTGTGGAGGTCGTCGAGAAGCTCGGGTCAGAGATCCTGCTTGATGTCGCGGTCGGCTCGGACACGATGGTCGCTTCCGTCGAGCCCAGTGTGCGCGCCAACATTCACGACCGGCTGCGTCTCGCGCTGAACCCGGAGCGCCTGCATTTCTTCGACATGCAGTCCGAAGCCGCGATCCGACGCGATTGATCTCCGGCGGGGGCATGATTGCTGGCGTCACCGGCGGGATCGCTGCGATCTTGTGATTGTCGGGGCGCCCGCCCGCCCTTGCCCAAGGCTCCACGCTCCGCTCAGTCAGCGTCCGATCAGCTGCTGAGGACCGGGCTTCTCGAGCGATGGCGGAAGGATCTCGGCAGCAAGTTCAACCACGAACCAGTCGGTGGTCTGACTGTCCAGATGCGCGTCGCCTCGGCCGTCCCGTCCGGTGCCGGTCCGGACATCAGGGCCATCAATTTGTTCAGCAGATTAAGGTTAGGTGCCGCTCTTGCTTCCCCTCGAGATATCACCGTTGTCGGTGGCGCTTATAGCAGAGCCCGGTAGTCCAAATCTCGCAATCTCGTCAACCGCTCCGCATTTGTCTGATTGTCTGATTTGCCCAATTCGCCAATCTTGCTGTTGGTTGTAATGCTTCGGGCAGCTGACTACCGGACTTGGGGACTTAGGCTGAATGAGGCCGTGGGCGGGCGTCCCGAATTGCGCGGCCGCGAGCCTGAGAATCCAGTCACCGCCTTCCGGTGCCGGTTTCGTGTCACCGACACCAGGCAAAGCTCCCCAACGCTCAATGAGGTCGGCCCGGTGTCTAGACGCCGGGATCACTCGATCCGGTCTGGGCGGGATCGGCTCCTGCCGGATTAGCTCCGCAATATCCCGTCCGCTTCGAGCAGGTAGGTCACGATCGAACTGCGTGTTTGAGACGAATACTTGTTGGTTTGAGACGTGCCGGCGGCACTGCCGCGACGATCACCCTTGGCGCGCGGCTGGCCGCGCCGTCGACAACGGTCTTTGCCTGGTCCGAAAGCTAGGCACTGAAATCGTCGAAATACACGAGGAGCCGAGGCGGCTCGGAGTTCGCCGTAGCCGGTATCTGCGCACCCGCCGCAGTGGTGACGGCAAGGCCGGCAATAAAGACATCGAAGACACGGTATGCCGAACCCGGAGATCATCGGATCGCCCGTTGCATTGCGAATATTAAATTAAAATTCAAGAGGCCACTGCCATTTGCATGGCAACGTCCCTTCTCACCACGCCGTTCCACGACAGGATCAGTTGTATCCGATACAGTCAGCGCGGGCCAATTTCGTCTTCCGGTATGCGCGCCTCGGCTATCCACGACTGCAACAACGTGTATCCCACGGCGAGGAAGACGGGACCCAGGAAAATACCCACCAGGCCGAACGCGATGAGGCCGCCGATCACGCCGGCCAGTAGCAAAATCAGCGGCACGTGCGCACCCTTGCGCATCAGCCACGGGCGAAGCACGCTGTCTAGGGCGCTGAGCAGAATGCTCCAGATCAGCAGAATGGTTCCCCATCCGCTCTCGCCGCTCCAGTAGAGCCAGATCACAGCCGGCACCAGTATGGGCAGGGGACCCAGCTGTGCAATGCACAGCATGAACATGACGGCCGTGAGCACGGCGGCTAGGGGCACGCCAGCGAGCGCTATCCCAATCCCGCCCAGTACCGACTGGGCGAGTGCGGTGACCACGACCCCCAGCGCCACGCTGCGGATCGCCTGGCCGGCGAGCCGGATAGACTGCTCGCCGCGTTCGCCGGCGAGACGGTGCCCAAAGCGGCGAGCGGACGCGGCGGCATGTTCTCCGTTCAAATACATGATGGCGGCGAGAACGATCGTCAGCAGAAACTGCACAAGCACGATCCCGAGACCGCCCAGTGCGGCGACGAACCAACTTGCCACGCTGCCCGCATAAGGGGCCACCTGCGCAACCAGGCGATCGATGCCGCTAGCAGCCAGGCTGTCCCAGAATGCCACTGCACTCTTGCCAAAAAACGGCAGACCCGACAACCAACGGGGTGGCGAGGGCAGTCGGAACGCCGCAAGCGAATTTCCCCATTGGACGATCCGCTGAAAATTTTCAACGATCGTTGTGATAGCGAGCCAGAATGGCACAACAAAGACGAACAGAAGGGCCAGCGCCATGACAGCGACTGCGAGCCCGCGGTTGTTCCACAGCTGCCGCTCAACTCGCAGCATAATGGGCCACGTCGCGACTACCAGCGTCGTCGCCCAAACGATCGCCGGCAGAAACGGCAGCAGTATCCAGATGCACGCGGCGATCATTCCGCCGACGAAAAGAACCGCCAGCGTGGTGCGCGAAAGGTCTGAGCGACCTTCCATCAATTCCGCCCCGACGGCTTGCGGGGCTCCTCGCGTAGCTAGCTCACCGAGGCACGACCAGCTGCAACCGGTGCCCGTCGGGGTCACGAAAATAAATGCAACGGTCCTCGCCCGGGCGACCGGTAACTTCCACCCCGTGCCTTTCGAGTTCGGCTTTCAGGCCCTCATAAGTTCCGCCGCGCACGTTCAAGGCAAGATGGTTGAGATCGTTGCCCGCCGACAGGGGCGCGCCATTCTTGGTCGCGAAGAGCGCGACCCCCTGCTGTCCGGCATGTAAAAAGACCTGACCGCCGTCCTCTCTGTAGGCAGTCATCCCGAGGATTTCCGTGTAAAACTTCTTCGAGCGCGCGACATCATTGACGTGCAACACGATATGGTCGACGCCACTCGCCTGGATCATCGTTTCCTCTCCCTCCTGTCACCGGCACGGTCAAGCAGCCGGTTTGCGCCCGGGGCATTGCCCGGTAATCCGCTGTCTGCTTGCGGTCGGCAGTCAAGGCGGACCCGCACGACCGGCCCACTGTCTTTCGGCGGCGTCCGCAATACCGATCAACGCCGCTGCCGACAGCCAATTCCCTTTAAGGTGCGACGCAGAAGCTCGCAGATGCAGCTGCCAGATCACCCATATCCCCTGCCGAGCAAGCAGTCTGGCCGCGATGGTCTCCGTCAGGGTCGGTTCTTTCATCCGGCGGCTCACCTTCTGATGCGTGCCTTCGGACCAGATGGTGCCCCGGGTCGGATTTGAACCAACGACCTACCGCTTACGAAGCGGTTGCTCTACCGCTGAGCTACCGGGGCGACGCGAACGGCGGGTTTGGCCGCGGGCGTAGCAGGCGGGTTTTAGCGTGTTATTGCGTCGCCGCCAAGCCGATTAACGCACAGCCGAAGGTAAATAGGCAGGCCAATCCCCCGCACAACCGACACGCGTTGCCTATGCGCCTGCTGAGCTCGCGGCCGGCAGTTTGGTCGTATCGGAGTCCGCAACTTCCGCCGGCAACGACAATGCGCTTCCAGCGGGCGCCCAAGCCGGGGTCCGCCAGGACAGCGCAGCAAAGCTTCCGCAATGCGGGCAGCGCGAATGCCACTGGGGGCTCTCTCCGCCGCAGCTTGCACATAGGTAGCGCGGGTCGGGCATCGCATTGACGGCGCGGTCAAGCCATCGGCGCACGCCGTCGCCCGCACCATGTTCGGCCTCTTCGACGCGCGCCATCATTAAGCACAGACGCGGCGTAGCCCCGGTACCACACTCATCCTGGCGGGCCTTGGCAGATGGCG
>JAFMSA010000761.1 GCA_017353855.1 Alphaproteobacteria bacterium | reverse complement strand
ATATTGCCGGCGGAGCCGACCGGAAACGTTTTCGAAGAGGGATTCAAGCCGCAGCTGACTGATGTCGGCCGGCGCCATCCTGTCTCCGAAGATCTTCCGGGGGCTGGTCCGCCCGGCGGCACGCCCTCTTGGGGGCGCTGGTTCCGCCAGGTCGACGCGCACGTGCATCACGGCACCGTCTTGATGAGCGGCGATCACGGTGAACCGCTGCTCGTACTTGACCGGGTCGGAAAAGGCAGAGTGGCGCAACTGCTCTCCGATCAGATGTGGTTCTGGGCGCGCGGCTTCGAGGGCGGCGGCCCTCAGGCGGAGCTGCTGCGACGCCTCGCCTACTGGCTGATGAAGGAGCCCGACCTTGAGGAAAACGACCTGCGCGCCATGGTCGAAACCGACCGGCTCGTCATTAGCCGGCAATCGGTCGCACCGGATGATCGGCCGGTCAGCGTAACCTTCCCTGACGGTTCCAGCCGAAACCTGACATTATCGGCACAAACCGGTGGGCGCAGCTCAGGCAGCCTGCCGATCAACGAAACGGGGCTTTACCGGGTGACCGACGGGACCCGCACCGCCCTCGCCGCGGCAGGCCCGCTCAACCCGATCGAGTTCGCCGATGTACGGACGACGCCTAAGAAGCTCGCCCCGATTGCCGCGGCCTCGGGCGGCGGCATCTTTTGGGCGGCCTCCGATGGCGTCCCGGAAATTCGCCGCGTGGCACCCGAAAGGGCGACGGCAGGACGGAACTGGATGGGATTTCGCGCTAATGGCGATTATACTGTGACCGGTTTCAGCGAGACCCCGCTGCTGCCGGGCATCGCTGCATTGCTGCTGATCACCGGTGGGTTGCTCGCGGCTTGGCGGCGCGAAGGGAGCTGACCCCGTAACATTTGTGTCTGGTGGTGAGCCCACGTGCTGAGGAGGTTTTTCGTCCCGCTTCATCCGGACGGCCTCAGATTTGTCCTCGCAGCGGCGCCCACTACCGTTATTCTGTTCCTGTTGTGGGCGCCTGCCGGCTGGCTCGGTGTGATCCTCACATTGTGGATCGCGTATTTCTTTCGCGATCCCTGGCGGGTTACCCCGGAGCGCTCCGGTCTGCTGGTGAGTCCCGCCGACGGGATCGTGGTATCGATCGCGGCTGCAGCGCTGCCGTCCGAGATCGCATCCGGCGACGCCACTCCTGCAAGGATCGGAATTTTTCTCAACATCTTCGACGTCCATGTCACGCGCTGCCCGGTTGGCGGCAGGGTGACGAGGCTGCGTTACCGAAAGGGCCGGTTCGTCAATGCGAGCTTCGATAAGGCCAGCGAGGACAACGAACGGATGGCGATCCGGATCGCGCCGACGGAAGGCCCGGAGGTGGTCTTTGTGCAGGTCGCCGGGCTTGTCGCCCGGCGCATCGTCTGTGACCTGCGCGAGGGCCAGCAAGTCGCCGCCGGCCAGCGCATCGGTATCATCCGATTCGGGTCCCGAGTCGACGTTTATTGCCCGCCGCCATACGTGCCGATGGTGATTGCCGGGCAACGGGTCGTGGGCGGCGAAACAGTGCTCGCAGACCTTTACGCAGACGAGCCGCCGCGCCAGGGTATCGCGCAATGACGAATCTGAATGGTTCGAGGAGAAGACGCTTACGGGTCCGCGCCGGAAAATCCCGCCGAACGCGGATGCGGGTGAGGCCGCTGCCGCTGTCGAGCCTTTCGGTCAACCGTATGGTGCCGAATGTACTGACCCTTCTGGCGCTGTGTGCCGGGATGACGGCGATGCGGTTTGCGATGGGCGGGAATTTCCAGGCGGCAGTGTTTTCGATCATTGCTGCCGGCGTGTTCGACGGGCTCGACGGCCGGATGGCGCGCCTGCTCAAAGCGACGTCGAGTTTCGGCGCGGAACTCGACAGCCTGTCGGATTTCGTAAGCTTCGGTGTAGCTCCGGCGGCGGTTCTCTATTTGTGGACGTTGTCGGACCTGCATGGCCTCGGCTGGGCGATCGCTCTGCTCTTTGCGGTCTGCTGCGGCCTGCGCCTGGCGCGCTTCAATACCGAGGCTGCCCACGAGGCGCTGTCATACGCAGCACCGTTCTTTATCGGGGCGCCGGCGCCGGCCGGGGCGGGGCTTGTCATGGTGCCGATGTTTTTGAGCTTTGAATGGGGCGACTGGCTATTCCGCTCGCCTTATCTGAGTGCAATCACGGTGACAAGCATTGCGCTGTTGATGATCAGCAAGGTCCCGACTGTTTCGTTGAAGCGCATCCGCGTTCCACACCATGCGGTGATCCCGACCTTGCTCGCCTTTGGCGTCGCGACGGCGTTTCTCACGACGGAGCCATGGCTCACCCTAACCGCCGTGGGCATCGTCTATGTCGGTTCGATCCCATTGACGGTCCGCTCCTATTACCGGCTCAAGCGCGCGGCCGAAGCGCGCAAACGCGAGGCCGCCGAGAAGCCCGAACCGGTTCGGTTGGCGACCCCTGCTCCTTTCCCGCTCGGCGAGGCGAACGCCCCCTCGACCCAATGGCGGCACTAACAGCGTCCGCGCCCGGTGATTAATAAGGCGCT
>JAFMSA010000760.1 GCA_017353855.1 Alphaproteobacteria bacterium | reverse complement strand
TCGCCGCGAGCCCTCGGGCTGTCGTAATTGGGATTGCCGATCAAATCCTCGCGGCCTAGCACCTTCAACAGGCGATGCCAGTGGTCGACCTGGCGGGCGAACACATAGACCCAGTCGTTGGAGCCGCCCGGCGCGCAAGGAAAGATCCCGGCCGGGGCGACCGCCGTCGCACTGCGCGAGCCGTTGCGCCGCGCCGCCTGGCCTGTCGCCGCCTGGGCCTGGAAGGCGATGCGGATATAGTGCAGCATCGCGTCCTGCATCGCGACCTGAAGACGCCTTCCTTTGCCTGTCGCGCGACGCTCGTAGAGGGCACCCAGGATGCTGATCGCCATCGTCATCCCGGTGCCGGTGTCGCCGAGCGACGGGCCGGGCTTGATCGGCGGCCCGTCCGGCTCACCGGTAATGCTCATCGTGCCGCCGCAGGCTTGCGCGATCATGTCAAAGGCGAGGTTCCTCTCGTAGGGACTGCCCTCGCCAAAGCCCTTGACCTGCGCGTAGATAATGCTCGGGTTGACCTCCCGGATCGCGTCGTAGCCGAGCCCGAGCCGCTCGATTGTTCCGGGAGCCATGTTCTCGATCATCACGTCGGCCTTTTTCGCCAAATCCTTGACGAGCGCCACGCCGCGCTGGGATTTGAGATTGACGGTGACGGACTTCTTGTTGGCGTTGAATTCGAAGAAATAATACGAGTCCGAGCCGCCGACCGGGCCAGGAAAGGCAGTCCGCCCGGGCTCGCCGGTGCTGGGGTTCTCCACCTTGACGACCTCGGCGCCGAGCCAGGCCAGCGCCTCGGTGCAGGATGGACCTGCCTCGAATTGCGTCAGGTCGAGCACCCTCACCCCGGCAAGACAATTGAGGGGCGCGCTGTTTTCGTTCATAGGTATCAATCCTTCAAAGCCGCCGCTGAGCTCACGATAGCGCAGGAAACAGTCCAATGGCGAGCAATCAACCGAGCGTCTTCATTGACGGCGAGGCCGGCACGACCGGGCTCGGCATTCGAAAGCGGCTCGAAATGGTGCCCGAGATCGTACTGCGCAGCCTCCCCGAGGCACAGCGCAAGGATCCGTCGGCGCGGCAGGACATGATGTCACGGTGCGCTCTCGTCGTGCTGTGCCTGCCGGACGCTGCCGCGCGAGAGGCGGTTGCGCTGGCGGAAACGCTCGGTCGCGACGCGCCGAAATTGCTCGACGCCAGCACCGCGCACCGGGTCGATCCCGAGTGGACCTACGGCTTTCCGGAATTGGCGCCCGGTCAGCCCGGCAAAATCGCGACGTCGCGCAAGGTCAGCAATCCCGGCTGCTATCCTACCGGCGCAGTCGGTCTGTTGCGCCCGCTCATCCAGGCGGGGCTCGTTCCCCCCGACTATCCGATCACGATAAGCGCGGTCAGCGGCTACTCCGGCGGCGGCAGATCGATGATCGAGGCGCACGAGCGAGCAGGCGGGCCGGCCTTCGAACTTTATGCACTCGGTCTGGAGCACAAGCATGTGCCGGAGATCGAGTTGTTCGCCGGGCTCAAGCGCCGGCCGATCTTCTTGCCCTCGGTCGGCCATTTCCGCCAGGGCATGCTCGTCTCAATACCGTTCTACCTCGACGATCTTCCGGGCAGGCCCACCGGCGCCGATCTGCGCGAGGCGCTGCGCGCCTTCTACGCCGGTTCGGAGCACGTAACGGTCGTGGCCGCCAACGGTACCGAAAAACTCGAACCGGAGGCACTCAATGAGACCAACCGGCTCGATCTCTATGTCTGGTCCAACGAGCGGCGCCGGCAGGCAGTGCTCGTTGCCCGGCTCGACAATCTCGGCAAAGGCGCCTCGGGCGCCGCGGTGCAGAATTTGCGGCTGATGCTGGCTCTTGACCCTAGAGCCCAGGCCTGTTCGATGACGGGTAGAGCGGAAAAGCGATAGCGCATTCCGCTCCCACCTTCGCCGGGCGCGGTCCTCTGGCATCTGGTTCTTCACGCTGAACCTCGCCGATCGCCGCTGCGATCTTTGTCGCGCAGTGCGTACGCCGTCCTCCTGTTCACATCGATGCTTGACGACCACATGCATGCACATGCACCGCTTATGAAGTGCCGCCAGCAAATCCCTCCGATTTGCTGGCGGCTTTGCGGATGTTGCCCTGCATCGGCCAGTTCCTGAGCGTTGGGCGTTCAAGCCGCCTGCGGCGGCTGCGCCGGTCGCCTCCCTCCATTTTTGGAGGGAGCCCCCTTGGCGCTAATGGTGGAAGCTTCCGGGAGCGGATCCGGATTTCCCGTGCTGTGGCGGGATAAAATAACCGCATTCCCGAAATCCTTGCCGGGAACCGGGCAGAGATCTGCGGTCGTGCTCTGCCGACCAGAGCGCGGTACCTGACAGCGACGATATCGGGAGCAAATGATCCGCACCGCGGTTTCGCAGTGCCCACGGGCCGCATCCACTTCACAACCGGAAAGCAGGGTCCGTGGCTGAAAACGCCGCAGATTGGCTTTCTCCGCTCTGCGTCGTCGATTGTCCGGCCCGACGGCGTGTCGGCGGCGACGAACCAGCCGGGACCGCAGAACTGCCGTCGTC
>JAFMSA010000759.1 GCA_017353855.1 Alphaproteobacteria bacterium | reverse complement strand
AGATATTTCGCCCACAGCTCCGGCGGCTCGACGATATGCGAATCGGCATCGAACACTGCGAAGTCTTTTGCCGTCATCGGTTCCTCCCAATGCAGCAAAGCGACGACGCGATGGCGCGCGGTAAGGCGCGCACGACTCGAGACGCCGTCGCTTCGCCAGCGACGCCTACCGTTACTGCCGCGTCACCGCCGCATCCCGCCCCAGCGAGGCACGGACTTCCTCTTCGGTTGGCCACCAGTCGGGGCGCTCGATCTCGGTGACGCGGTCGCGGATGATCTTGGGCGGCGCCTGCACGTTGTAGAGGCGCCGGGCATTGGCGCCAAGAAACTTGGCCTGGTGCTCAACCGGCAGCCTATGCGCCCCCATCGTTTCGATCGCCCGCCAGACGTCGTCGCCATCGTGGTGATAGACATCAGAGGACCAGGCTAGAATGTCGCTGTAGAATTCCGGCAACCGCGCCGGCGGCGCTTCGTCTCCTTCGAAGCCGGTAATGCAATGCTCGACAAAGGTCTCGCTCGGCAGTCGCTTGAGCGGTGGCAACTGCCGCTCGTTGCGGTAGAGCTTATAGGCCTTGTCGCATTCATCGAGCAGGAAACTGAGCCAGGTCGAAGATGCTTCGAACACGGCCGCGTTGATCTTCGGGTGCCGGTCGAAAAACCCGGACATCAGTACCACAGTGACCCACAGCGCCGCTTCGGCCTGGAAGTTCTGAACATTCGACAGAAACGAGTGCGGCAGGCCGGCAGTTGCGATGGTCCGGCGGATCAGTTCGGCACCGGAATACTGTTCGCTGTAGCCGCTCGGCTTGAGCGTCCCGAAGGCCGGGAACGGATGCATGCCGTACACCATGCCGGTCTCTTCGAGCGCATCCCAGACCGGTTCGTATTTCGGCTGCAGCGGGTAATTCCCCATCGCGTCCATCGGACGGACCAGCGCAACCCGGCAGCCCTGCGCAGCGACCCGGCGAATTTCCCCGACCGCGTAATCCGCGTGTTGCATCGGGATCAGCGCAGCAAAAAACAGCCGCTCGGGATCAGCAAGCGTATATTCGTAGGCCCATTCGTTGTAGGCGCGGCAGAAAGCCTTGGCGCCTAGCGCATTTTCCAGCCAGGGATAAATGTCGATCTCGGTCGGGATGATCATGACCTGATCGATACCCTGGATATCCATGTCGCGAAGCCGCGGCTTGGGCTCGTAGGAGCCGGCGTGATCGAGATAAGCGACCTGCTCCTGGGTTAGTGCGGTCTTCGGGTTGAGATTGCGCACATTGAGGGCCCGCTGAATGTCGTGCTTGACGCCGGGTCCCGCATTGGTGATGACCCGCATCGTACCGGGGATGCCGCCGCGCCGCGGCGAGCCGAGCCCGACACCGGCACGGCCGTTGACGATCAGCAGCCGGCTCTCGGCGTCCCACCAGATTGTCGCTCTCAGCGCGTCCAGTTCGTCGCGGGTCAGAAACTCTTTGGCCCGCTCCCAAATCAGCGGCGGCTCGGTGATATGCGCATCGCAATCGAAGGTCGCGAAATCCTTAGTCATCGGTGCAAATCGTTGAACCGGCACGATGTCCCTCCTTTATTTCGAGCCCGATGGCCTGTTCCCTCCTAATCTTCAAGCCAGCCCGGCGGGTTGGTCACACAGCCGTGGCGTGCGAGGATGGCGTCGACCTCCGCCATGTCTTCGACTGAAATAGCCCAGTCGAGGGCTCCGAGGTTTTCCGTTACCTCGGCTGGCTGGCGGAAGCCGACGAGCGCGGTGCTGACGACCGGATTGTTCAGGACCCAACGCAACGCAAATTGCGGCAGTGTCTTGCCGTATCTCGCGGCCAGGCGTTTCAGTTCTTCGACGGCGGAAAGATTGCGCGAAAAGTGCTCGGGGCCGAACAAGGTTCGGAACAGGTTTATGCTGCCGAGCATGCCGCCCTTCGCGCGCCAGTCGCTCTCATCGAACTGCATACCCGCATGAAAGGTGCCGCTCAGCATACCGTAGGCCAGCGAGCCATAAGCCATGACCCCGATCTCATGGGCGGCGCAATACGGGAAGATCTCGGCTTGCATGCGCCGGTCGAACAGATTCCAGGCATATTGCACGACATCGACGCGGCGCAGCCGCATGCAGGATTCGATCTGCGCCAACCGGAAGTTTGACACGCCGACATAGCGCGCCTTGCCCTGGCGCACGATGTCGTCGAGGGCGCCCATCGTCTCCTCTAACGGCGTAGCCTGGTCCGGCCAATGCACGAGGTAGAGGTCGACATGATCGGTCTGCAACCGCTGCAGGCTTTTCTCGATCGACGCCATGACCCGGGCGCGGCTGCTGTCGCGACGGTTCGGCCTTTCGTCATAGCCGACACCGAATTTGGTGACGACGCAGACATTCGAGCGGCGGCCGGCGAGCGCGCGCCCCACGGCCCGCTCCGAGATCCCCATGCCATAGGCTTCAGCCGTGTCGAAGCAGTTGAGACCGCTGTCGACCGCCTGCCCGACGGCGCGCCGGAACTGGGCCTCGTCGATCCGTCCGTAGGTGCCGCCGATTTCCCAGCATCCAAACCCGAT